>JAOTYR010000099.1 GCA_029861785.1 Candidatus Nitrosopumilus sp. | reverse complement strand
TTCCAGGCATGCCTCGAGAATTTGTAAACTCCATTCCACTAATTACACCGTCAATTGTTCCTGAAATCACAAGATCTTTTTGTCCCTCTTGAGATTCACTAACATCTTTTGTAATCGTATCAATGGTTGGAATTTCACTTTTAGTATCTGTAGTTTCTATATTTGAACCAGAACCGATGTTAATTGTTGGAGAACCATCAAGATCTGATTTAACATAAGCTTTAATGATTTTGATTAAATCTCCAGGCTTTAGATTTTCAACTCCTGGTAAATTTGCTTTTTCATCCCATAATTTTACACTAGCCGTAGAATTTGTATCGTATACAGTCATTGTTCGAAGATAAAATGGAGAACCATCTTTTCTTGAAAATTGTTTTGCAGGTGAAAGATTCAAAACTCTTGTTTCTAATGAAATTTCTTTTGCTCCAGCGTATAGATCCTTTATACCAATTTCAACTTTAAGTGGTTCTGATAATGTAACTCCATAATCGGATGCGATCAAAAACAATGCTCCTTGATCTGTCAGGTATCCTGCCCCGATCTTTTCTTTCTTTTGTTTAATCTGTTCTTCAATATCAGAACGAATTAGTTCAGGTTTTTGATCCATTAGTTTTTGCAAAAGATCATCAAATTCAGACAAGTCAATGGGTCTAAACTGAGTGGATTAATAAAAATTTCATTGGCAAACCGATCTTTTAGCTAAAACTGATCCATATTCAAAGAAGATTAATCTAAATTCAGATAAGAAAAGATATTGAGAGTATTAGAAATTCTTCAATTTTTTGATTTGTTTTCAAATGAGTTATAGCCAATCGCAATCAATCAAAAATAATGAACAATGATGAGATCCAGGTATCTTGGGATTACCATAACGGCACCAGGCATCCTAACGGAATATTTCTCATGAGGCCTCATTCTTTTGACTCGTCACAAAGACCATATCCTTACAAGGTGTACAAGGACGTAAAATCAATCCCTTTACCTGCTGATAAATATACGACTTTATCTACACTCAAGTCTATTTCTGAATTTGTAGAAAAGGATGAATTGGGTAATAACGCCGTTCCTGACCTTCAAAGCATAGGTCGCATACTGTATTTTTCAGGAGGTATTACAAAGACAGTAAACTTTGCAGGATTGGAGGAATTTGATTTCAGGGCGGCTTCCTGCACTGGAGCACTATATCACATAGAGATGTACCTAGTATGTGGAGACATTGTAGGACTTGAAGCAGGAGTGTACCACTTTGATCCAAAAGGGATGAAACTAAACCAATTACGAAAAGGAGACTATAGAGATGTTTTAGTAAATGCAACTGCAAATGACTCTAGTGTAAAACATGCACCGGTAATTTTGGTGTACACTGACATTATTACAAAAAATTCTGTAAAGTATAGAACTAGAGAATACCGTCATGCATTTTGGGATTGCGGTACCATAATCTCAAACACATTGGCAATATGCAACTCTCACAAATTAAAAACTAGAGTGATTTTGGGATTTATAGATGATACAGTCAACACGCTATTAGATTTGAATCAAGAAAAAGAAATTTCACTTGCATTAATTCCAATAGGAAATAATAATTCTGCAACTATAAAAGAAAAACTAAAAGAAATTAAAAATTTAGACTTGCCAACAGAGCTGCTTTCAAACTATAATTATGATGATTCAGAAATTGTAAAAATTCATCAAGCATCATCTTTTAATTTACCAGAACAAATTACATCGTGGAGATCAAAATACATATCAATTGAATCCGATGAACATTATTCAACTAATGAGATCGTTTTAGAATTAGCTGCAGAGCAAAAATTAGAGACAACTCCAATAGAAACTACAATAATAAAACGAGGATCTACTCGTAAATTTTCTAATGAATCAATTTCATTTCAACAGCTGTCTGCGATCCTTTATCATTCTACACGTGGAATTAGTATGGACCATTTACAAAAATATGAAAATGCATCCATAGATTTGTACATTATAGTAAACGCTGTTGAGAATCTAAAATCTGGAATTTACTATTACAATCAAAAAAGAAATAGCTTAGAGATTCTAAAAGAAGGGAATTTTAGAAATGAAGCATCACATCTTGGACTAGACCAAAGTTTACCAGGAGATGGCAGTGTCTGCATATTTTTCATGTCTGATCTGGGAGAAATTTTAGATAAATTGGGAAATCGCGGATACAGAGCAGCCCAGCTAGAGGCAAGCATAATGGGAGGAAAATGCTACCTTGCAGCATACTCTCAAAAGATAGGGGCCACAGGTTTGACATTTTATGATGATGAAGTAACAGAGTTTTTTTCACCTCATGCTAGGAACAAAAATGCAATGTTTATGATGGTTTTAGGTAAAAAAGCACTACCCAGAAATTAGATGTAAATTCTTCAAAACTGGGCGATTTTTCCTTTGATAATAATGCCGAAGATGTTTTTGTTTTACAGAATGGATTCTATAGGTTCAATGGAAAGTGGAAGCAACGTGGCATAGGTAATCTTGGAAATAGACAGATTGAATATCTAGATACTGTAGAGAAAGACGGTAATCTCTATCAGAGGATGAAAGTATTGAGGGTTAATCGTCTTAGGACTGCCATATTATCAGACTCAATTGGAGACATTGGTAAATTTTCAACTGTGGAAAGAATGGTAAATTTGAATGCAGATAGAAAACGATTGTGGTTGGGAAGGATTGAAAGTATGAATGGTGGAGTGATGAATGAATCCATGCCTATCTCAATGAATCAATTTAAAAAATATCAAATTTAATCTATTTTGGTTGTCAACTAAAAAAGAAGAAAAGGACATAATTAAATTTCTGGAATATAGTGTTGGGAAATCAGGATTTTCGTTAGAATCTAAAGTTGCAAGCACACTATCAAAAACATTTCATGTTTCACGAGAAGTATCTTATTTTGATAAAGATGAAAAGAAAGGTAGGCGTGTGGATTTAATCGTTAGGAAACAATTCCCTCCAGAATCTTCATTTGATAAAAATAAAATATCCCACGTAGGTCAGGTAAATTTTATAATTGAATGTAAAAATATACCTGGAAATATTTGGATATTTTCAGAAGAAAAAGAAGAAGAAAGAGTCACCATCCCAGAATGGGTTTCTTTGACAGATTCATTGGGTAAAGAAGATCCTGTCAGAAAAACCATCCCTATTTGGCCCATTAAAAATATCCCATATGTAGCAGGATATGATGAATTTGTATTTGATAAAGAAAAATCTAACAGATCGAAAAAAGAATCTAATAATCTTTTTTCTGCAATTTATTCAGTAACTAAAGCTGCTGCATTTGAAAAGACTAGCATCAAAGAATCTCTAGATTTGACGCAATATTTTGATCTTAAACAAAAATTCATAATTCATTTTATGTTTATTCAACCTCTTATTTTATTTTCAGGAAAAATATTTGTTACAACTTATGATGGAGATACACCTACTTTTAGACAAGTGGATTGGGTACAAATGAAAAAAGATTATGTTTCAAAGGAATACAAAGAAAAAAGAGGAGAAATTCACATTGTCAATGTTGATAAATTAGATGAATATATGGAACTGGCAATGGAACATTTTTCTATTGGTTCTCAAAAAATTATACAAACTCAGGAAAAATTTAGAACAGCAAAAAATTCCTTAAAACATGTTTAGAATTTAATGCAATCATTGAATCATCATCAAAACATAGCACAAACCTAGGCATGAAAAGGGGGGATTCTATTTTTACTCTTTGTCAATAAACTCGTTTACACTTGAATTCATAGTTTTAGATTAGCATTACTCTGATTAAGCACACTAACTACTTTAGTAGGAAGATTGGAAAACGGTTCGTGAATTGCATTTCAGCTAAAAATCTAACAAAATCTTATGGTTCTGTAAGAGCAGTTAATGGAATTAATCTGTCTGTAAAATCAGGTCAGGTGTTCGGATTTCTAGGCCCAAATGGAGCTGGAAAGTCAACTGCAATAAAATTACTAACAACGTTAATTCCTCCTTCTGATGGTTCTCTTTCTATTCTTGGAGTCGATGCTATCAAAAATCCACTTGATGTACGTCATAAAATAGGAGTTGTCTTACAGCAGCCAAGCTACGAGCCAACTCTCTCAGTTGAAAAATCCCTTGAAAAA
>JAOTYR010000098.1 GCA_029861785.1 Candidatus Nitrosopumilus sp. | reverse complement strand
AAGCGTGGAGGCCAAAATCTCTAAATTCATATTCAAAAAATTTGGAGGGACCACTGCAAAATTTACCTGGATTGGAGGTGAGGATAAATCCAGCCTTGTTTTAGGTTCAGGAAGACCTTTTTTTGTTCGAATACAAAATCCCATTAAAAGAAAGGCTAAAATTCCAAAATCAGTCAAGATCGATTCTGTAAAAATAAATAATTGTAAATTAATTTCTGATGTTCCAAAAAAACCCTTGATGTTTAGTTCTCTTATTGAAATGAAGATTATTACTGACAAGGAGATTCACCCATCAAGTTTGGCACAATTAAAAAAAAATCTCAAAACTCCTATTGTAATATATGAAAATTCTGGAAAAAGGTCTGAAAAAAAAATTTTTAATGTTAGATACAAAAAAAACTCTAAAAACAAATTTACTTTAATTATTGATGCAGAAGGCGGATTGCCAATCAAGAGATTTGTAACTGGAGATAATGTTGTGCCTGGAATTAGCCAAACAATAGGAACTGATTGTGAATGTGAAGAATTTGATTTTCTTGAAATTAAAATGATAACAAATAACTAGTCCATCTTTTCATAATGTTCATGCCGCTAAGAAAAAAAGGTAAACATGCAAGGCGTGCAGATCAAAGAGCCAATCGTAGAAAAATAAAGAATTCAAAACGAGGAAAACCAAAATCTAGATAAATCAACCTTTTTACAATCCATATATTCGGGAAGGTATATTGGATCCTCTAATAAGGTGCAAAGAATCTCATTTACTAGGGATTATCCCCGATAAGGAATATGAGCAGATTCTAAAACGATTTTCGATTGTAGTGGAAGGAATAAACCGTATTGAGAAAGCATCTGGAATAAAATACCCTGTAGCTTACGTGGAACCATCCATTGTAGTTTCATCTCCTAGTCCTAATTCTTTTGAATTTGGAATTTTGTTTGCTCGTACTATCCCTATAATGTTTGACGATACATTTCAAGTGGTTATTCAGATTTCTGCACCCCTTGTTGCCTATGGTCTTAAAGGAACCATTCATGCAATATTGGCGCATGAGTTTTTACATTATATAGAACTTGTACGTAAAATATCAAAAATGGATTTACTTTCAGATGAAATTTCTGGAAATTTATTTGAAAATGTTTTTGCAGATGAAACTAGATTATTTGAACCTAGAGCTGTCTTTAAAGACAGAACTCTTCTTGATCATATTACTCGTCGATTTCCTTCTGGATTTCGTGATTATAAATTAGAAGACAAGGTAATAAAATATTGGATAGATAAAAATCTCCCTAAAACAAATGTCTCCCTTGACACTAACACAGTAAAGCTATCTGTGAACTCACTTTCAAAAATAAAATTGGACCCTAGATTCTTAAAAAAAATAGATGACCTAGAACAGAAGAGTGCAAAGATTCGTAAAAAGAAAATTTATTGATCTGAAATCATTAATTCTGAATTTGTTCTCAAAATTATTCTCTAATCCAAAGGTCTTAATTTTACCTGTCCTATAACAAAATATGTCTTCTTTTGATATTGATTGGTGTGGAAATTTTTATGGAATTTATTGGGCTTATGAAAAAGATAGATTGGTGGTATCTACTGTCTTTGAAGATAAAGATGAGGCCAATCGACTAGCTAAAGAAGTTGAAACTTGGAGTGATAAATTTACTCGTATGACAATAATTGAAAAAAATAATGATGAATATGCCATATGCTGTTATCAGGATCCACAAATTTCAAAAAGTAAAAACTTGGGACTATATCGTGGTGGAATGAGACAAGCTTCTGGATATGAACAAGTAAAATCAATGATTGTTCAAAGGTCTCCTCTTCTTCAAATTGCTTATGCAGCAGATGTTCGTGTTATTAATACATATGAACAAATTTCTAGGCTGATACACATAAGAAAATGCAGAATTATTAAAGAATCTGATTTAAAAAAACAAGAATATTTTTTTGAAAAAATTGCGCATGAAAAAAATTTAACCTCAAATCAGTAGGAAATAAAATTGTCAAAAAATACTTTTAATTCTGAAATTATTTTTTATGCTGATAAAATTCATGTTCATCGATGGCCAATGGATTCTACTATTTGGAGTGAATCTGTCGAGAAAAGAGTTGATCAAGATTTGAATAAGCATTCAAAAAAAATCAAAGTGAAGATAAAAGATTCACAAATAAAAATTGACAACTATGATTTTGACAAGATTAAAAAAGTTGGTGTGACTATACCTTTATTCAAAAAAGAAACTACTATGGTTTTTGAGGGTCAATTTGAAGATTATTTGGCACATATACATATAACAACAAAAACTTCAAATTTCCTTGAAATATTCAATAAACTTATGTCGTGGAAAAATCAACACTTTTCTGATTGCTGACTAGCAAAATTTCTATGTCCTTGTTTTTTCAATGCGTGATCGATATTTTTATTGACAATACTTTTCAAATTCTAGTTTCTAGTAAAGTTCCTATGGAATGTAAAAAAGGATATATTCATAATTATGCATGGTTTGAAATACAATCTAAAAAAATGTGCATAAATTGCGGAATCGAAAAACAATAATCTAAAACAGGGACTTATATCCAAAATTCTAAATAAATGGGTTGTTGTTATGGCATATACTAAAATATAAAATCAAAAAAAGGAATTTATGGTGATAGAAAAGAATGGGAATTTTTCAGTAAAAGAAATAATGAATCCAAATGTGGTTTCCTTAAAACCCACTTCTACCTTAAAGGAAGCTGCAGAATTAATGACTAGGCAAAAAATAGGTTCTGTTGTAATTATTGATGAAAATAGACCCCTGGGAATTATCACCGAGAGAGACTTTGTCACAAAAATTATGCTCAAACCCCATTCAGAAGACTCTAAAGTATCTGAGGTAATGTCGTCTCCTGTAATTTATGTGTCCTCTGAACAGTCTGTTGCAGATGTTATTGATATTATGGCAAACAAGGAAATCAGAAAAGTACCTGTCATAGATGATGGGAAGGTTATTGGTATTGTTACTGGAACTGAATTTTTACGCCTTTTTGTCCAGGCAACTGATGAGGACATGCAAAAAGCTTATCAACAATATGTGAAAAGAGTCTATTCTAAATGGTTTGTATAATATTTTTGTGATTAATTGTTTTACCTTAACTACAAACTTATCTTATAATTAGAACAGGACATTTTGCTAGTTGGCTCACTTTATTGCTAACACTACCTAAAATTATTCGATCAAATCCTGAATGTCCATGTGATCCAATAATGATAAGATTGATCTTTTTAGAATCGGCAAAATCAATAATTTTCTTTGATATTGATTTTGTTTCTTCAATATGTATTGAGATTTTTGTATCTGAACTTTTAGATATATTTTCTAATTTTGAGAGAAAGTCTTTTGCATAATTTTTTGCATCTAGAATAATTTGTTTGTTTATTCGTTTATCAATATACCATGCACCCAAATTTTCTTTTTCAAGACATGTGAGAACATAAATCTTTGATTGGTGTTTTTTTGCAATATCTAAGGCAGTTTTGAACGACTTGATTGAAAAAGATGAGCCATCAAATGGAACTAGTATTTTTGAAAATACCAAATTATTTTACCACCATTACAGGACACTTAGCTTTGTTTGCAACATCATTTGCAACACTTCCTAATATGGCCCTGTTTAATCCTATTCGACCATGGGAGCCTATTACAATTAGGTCATAGTTCTGAGTATTTGCGTAATTAAGAATAGCCTTTGATACCGAAGAATCATGTAAAATTTTAAGAGACAAAATAAGATTTTTCTTCTTTGCTGCAGATTGTAATCTTGCAAAAACTGTATTGAGAATCTTTGTATGTTTTTTCAATAACTCTTTACTATATTTCATGGTAAATCCAACTGAGGGTTGATATATTCCAGTTACGACCGTCGCTACTGTAACTTTGCTTGTAAAAGGCTCTGCAATTTCAAGAGCACTTTTGAAGGCTCTGTTTGAATAACTAGACGAGTCAAATGCTACTAAAATTTTTTTAAATTCCATTCTTGTAAAATTAGAAATCGGTTTAATATTAACTCTATCAACAATTAGAATTAATCCAAATCATTATTTTTGGCCCAACAATTAGATTATTTCCTAGTACATTTTGGACAATATGTGGTGTTTCACTTGTTTTGCATTCTGAAGGGAGACAATTACAATGTGGACATCTAATTTCCATCGTTAGTTCTA
>JAOTYR010000097.1 GCA_029861785.1 Candidatus Nitrosopumilus sp. | reverse complement strand
ATGAGGCTTTAAAACATGAAGAAAATTTACAACATGATGAAAATGAGAGACCTGTAACATATGTAAATAAAAAACAAGTAAAATTACTAGAACATGAAGATCATGTTTTGCATGATGAAAATGAAGATCCTAAAACATTTGCTGAAAATTTATGAACTGTTTTGCATTTACAAAAAGAAAAATATGAACTATGAACTTACAAAGTAATAATGGGTGCAACATCTGATTCAGAATTTCAACATAATTACATTATATACAACCTGTCGGATAAATCGGTAATTTGTCATGATTGTGTCAAAACAATGGAAATAAAAGTTGAAGAAAAAATAGATATCCTAAAGGCTTAACTTTTGTTCCTAAAAACAGGTGAAGCATGTATCTTACAAATCATTTATGATGTCATTCATCTTTTTTATTTTCAATATCTTCTTCTGGTGGCATGGTTGTATCAAGAGAATTACCCATTTGTTTAATCAAAAAGGCGGTTATCGTTTTCCTCAAGACTGCAATTTCTTTTAAAGTATCAAAATCATTTGTAATGTCTCCCTTGATCATTAAAAGCTTGTAGGTAGTATCCAAATTTCTTGAAATTGAAAACCAATCAGAAATAGTTGCAGCGAGCCTTGATGCATTTGCTCTGCTTCTTTGAATTTCTCTTGCTGGCTTGTACATCAATAGTACTATATCAGCTGTACCAGCAGTACCAAAAAATATGGACATGAGATCATAATTATCAGGTGGTTTAACATTTAGGTGTAAAATCACGGCAGTAATTATTAGTCCAATTCCTATGGCAAACGCGATAATGTACATTATCAACACTACAGTAAATCCCGATGATGTCCTGTCAAGAAGACCAAAAAGATAATCATCCAATCTTTCTCTATCCTTATCGGGCTTCATCAACTCTTCTTCAAATAATTCTAATGATTCTTCTGACTTTTCAGGTTCCTCTACTGCTGCACTAAATGCACTTTTTTTAGCGCCCATTAGCATGGTTTCTTTGATACTTTCAGTTTCAGGTTTTAATTTTGGTTTAAGCCTTTTAGCATATTTTTCAAAGTTAGGATCATCAGTTAACATAATATGATATTTAGAGATACTAAATTAAAAACATTGGTGTAGAACTTGCCTTAGTGTGACAAAAATTATTTTCATCTTTTTCACTCTTTGGCATCTTTACTAGCATGCGTTTTGATTTTTTGGCATGATCGAGAATATTTTGAAAATCATTTATGGCTTTTCTGTTAGATAGTAATGAAGTTCTGTGTAACATTCTTTACAATATTCGTCAAATTCTGTATGTTCGCAGTCATATACTTTGGAAACATCAGTATTGCATTTCTTACAAAGGGTCATCTATGATACCGATGTTTTAGATTTTTTTATCTTTATTATTCCCAGCCCAATTATTACAGCTCCGATAGCAATTAAACTGCCTCCTTCCCCAACCATTCTTGCAGTATTTTCTGACTCTCCAGAACTTGAAATGGAAATGGCCCCGCCTATGATAATCAATACTCCTGTAATTATCAACATTATTCCTAAACCTTTGAATGGAGGGGTTTTGGACATAAAAAATGCAATAAAAGATAAAATTATTGGCGGAAATCCAAACGCAATTCCACGTGTCATTGCATCAAAAGGCAAAAATCCATCACCGGCTCCTCCGCCTCCTACAAGCACATCTATCCCATAAATCACCAAAAGTATTATCGAAATTCCGGAAAGAACATGAGGGATAGAAACCATGATGGATCTTTTTGAGAATTATTAATAAACCTATTAGACCATTCAAAAGTTTACACTATATGGTTACATAAATATCCAAAACATATCTTTAAAGCAAGAACATGAGTTATTTAGAAAAAAAATCGCAAGAAAAGAATTCATCAAGACCAGAGGAAGTAAAAGAACACAAGATCAGGGGAAAATCTGTTTGCGTGTTTTAGATTTACTAAGTAATTCCTTGATAACATAACTTCGAACATTTGCAAACTCCCAATCCTTTAGATTTGCATTCTTACATTCCTCTTTGATAATGAGGCCTGCTAAACCCTTACTCCAGATGTGACGTTTTGTGTCATATACTTGAATAATTTTTCCATGTTTTGTAATTTTGATTGCTCCATGACACCTTTCAATTATTTGTAATCCCACTTTATGGTAGACTTTTTCAAAATTATCCCTTTTACTCCCCATGATTTTTTGAGTATTATATGAACATAAGGATATTGCAGATTATCAATATGAAATTAATTTTTGGGAAGTATGAAAAATTAGAAAGCACCACTATGGTCCCATGTTGAAAAATATTTTGGCTCAAGTTCCAATAGGACAGAAGACCCGCTTTTGACTCCATCTAGTAAGAATTTTGCAACATTATTTTCTAAATCCCCCGTATATTTTACCATGATTTGTTCTGCTATTGGCAGAATTTTTGGGATTTCCTCTAGAATTATTGCTGAAGCTTTTCCTCGTACTCCCTTGTAGGGAATTTTTTCATCATCTATGCAAAAATATACAATATTTTTATTGCGAATGTTTTGGGCTTTTTTTGCGGTCTTGCTTGTTTCAATATACATCCTTCCATTTTCATAAAAATACCATACTGGATGTATGTTTGGTTCACCCTTACCATCTATGGTGCCTAACAGTAAATTTAGCTTTGAATTTGTCAGAAATTTGTCTACTTGTGATTCCGATAATGCAGAACCAATTCCTGGACTAGCGTGCATAATTTTCATTCTGAACTCTTTCTAATCCTTTAAGATATAAAATTTTGAAATTATTTTTCGGAAAAGGATAAAAAAAGCAAAGTTAGTCAAATACCTACAAAATTTTTGTTTTAAACAATTTGGTCGATATAAAAAGACTATGAAAATGGATAACCATATAGCAATCTTATGATAAATATAATATTGTTGATAAAGGCAAAAAAACAATACTCCCTTTTTGTTAGTCTTTTAATTTTAGGTGGAATTTTTTTATTTATTAATCCAGTCTTTGCTCAAGTGGTAGAACCAATCGTTGTTACAACTGATAAACCATTCTATAAAGAGGGTGAAACTATAATGGTAACAGGAGAAGTAAAAGAATTTCTTATTGGCTATCCTGTCAGCTTCAGGATAAATTCACCATCTGGAAATATTGTATCTATAGCACAAATTATGGTCGGGCAAGATAAGAATTTCAGTTACGAATTTGTTTCTGGTGAATCCGCCCTTATGAGAGCTGAAGGGGAATATACAATTACAGTCATGCATGGTATTGAATCTCGTAGTGCAGAGGCTACATTCATCTATCTACCTAAAAAACTTGTAGTGGAACCTGAGGAACCAAATAAGGCATTGCCATATCAAATTACTTTAACAAACCCCACAGAACTAACGCTTAAGGACGTAAAATATGAACTTGGTTTCGATTTTCAAAATGAAGAGTTTTTTATTGCAAAGCTGGATCCTAGAGAATTTAAAACAGTAACATTGGTAGATGAAAATACGGTTTTGTTTGAAATTGATACACTTGGCCCACATGATGCAATAGATGGTTTAGTTGGATTTGGTTTCTTTGATGAAAAACCGTTAGAAGATAGAAAGTCAGACATAAAAATTTCTCTTACAGCAAACGGTATCACGAAACAAAAATCAGTAGATCCAGTTGGAATAATTCAAATTGAAGCCATAATAAATCTTATAGAAGAAGGAACAGAAGCTGCAGAAAAATTGTTTGATTTCGGTGTCAAGGTTTATGAAATTGCAGTTCCTTGCGTTTCCCAAAATGATATAAATTATAATGACAATGATTCTTTAGATGAAAAGGTAATTTTTTCAATTTTAATTGATAATTGTTCAAACCATAAACAAAAAGTTGTTATGTCTGCAAACATTCCTGGTACAACTCACGTATTTGACGCTCGACAATTTGATATGAACGAAAATGACTCAAAAGATATTTCACTCACTATTTTTGTTCCCGCCAATCTTTCTGATGGGTACTATCCATTTGATGTAACATCAACTGTTATTTTTGATTTGGTAGGAGCTAAATGGAATGTTACTTCGAGCACTGGAGAAAATTATTTTGAGGTCAATAGGCCACACATAGTACCAGAATTTCCACTTCCTTTAGTTATCACTGCTTTGTCTTTCTTGATTGTTTTCGTTATAATGTATAAATTCAACCAAAGATCTCTAGTTAAAAATTTTTAATTTTTATCTTGATTTTTAATTAGGTAACCAACTTAAAATAATGATTCT
>JAOTYR010000096.1 GCA_029861785.1 Candidatus Nitrosopumilus sp. | reverse complement strand
CTTCAAGGTGATCTAACACTACCAGAGGGACTAAAAAGAGAATCTTTTGTTGATGATTAAAACTCGGCCTCAGCTAAGGCTTTATCACAAGAACATCCTCTTACAGTAGGAATATTTTCAATCAATTCCACCAAAATTTTTTTTGTTCTTTCAACGTTTTTCCCAAGTGTCTCTAAAACCTCTTTTGCAGTTACAGGTTTTTCTGCCCAGACATCATAATCAGTCACAGTAGATATTGAAGCGTAACACATTTGTGCCTCTCTGGCTAGCTGACACTCAGGAACTAAAGTCATTCCAATAATGTCAGCACCTGTTGTTCTATAAAATTTTGATTCTGCTTTAGTTGAAAATCTTGGGCCCTCTATGCATACATAAGTGCAATCTTTGTGAATATTATCTCCTTGCTTATCTACTGTTTTTTTAATTGACTCCTGTAATTCGGGACAAAATGGATCTGCAACGGAAATGTGAATAACCCTTCCTTCTTCAGAGAAGGAGTTTATTCTTGATTTAGTGAAATCCAAAAATTGTATTGGTAATGCAAAATGACCTGGCTCAATTTCTTCTTTTAAACTTCCTACTGCTGATGGTGCAATAATCCTTGAAATTCCTAATTCCTTAAAGGCCCAAATATTTGCCCTGTAATTTATCATATGTGGCGGAATGGTATGTTTTTTTCCATGTCTTGGTAAAAAAGCAATTTTTCTTCCTTTGAAAATTCCTATAGTTATTGAATCTGAGGGTTTTCCAAAAGGGGTATCAATTATAATTTCTTGGGGATTTTCAAGTAAACCCGAATCATAAATTCCCGTACCACCGTAAATTCCAATTTCTACATCCTTATCCATTAATATTTCACCAAGGATTTACATTTGTATTGACTAATCCCTTTCATTCCTCCTAATTCGGTTAATTCTATAAGGAATGCAAAACCTGTGATCCTTCCACCTATATTTTCGATTAATTTTGCAGATGCTTTGGCTGTTCCACCGGTTGCAAGCAAATCATCACAAATTAGAATTTTTTGTCCTTCTTTTATCAAATCCTTTTGAATTTCAATTGTGTCCTTTCCATATTCAATTTTATAGGATATCTTGGTTGTTTTTCCAGGTAATTTTCCTGCCTTTCTTATCATGACCATTCCTTTTTTATAGCGAGCAGCAAGAATACCAGCTAGTAAAAAACCTCTTGATTCAATCCCTGCAAATAAATCAATATCTTTATGATGAAAATATTTTGCAAATTCATCGGCTATAAAGGATAGGGCAGAAGGATCCTTCAAAATAGGGCTAAAATCACGGAATAGAATTCCTTTTTTTGGGAAGTTGGGATACTCTGAAATTTTGTCTTTGAGATTCATATTTTGATTCGAGATTAGGTGAAATAAAATTGTTTGATGTTACTTTACTTCATAAGTTGTTTCAGCGGTGTTAAAAGCATCTTTTGCTTTGATGATATACATTCCTGGTTCTGTTCCTGGAGGTATTATCCAAGGTTGGATTATTTTTCCCTCATCTGATGCAGGGAATGACAACTCTTCAATTATGTCTCCTTCATCTGAGATTATTTCAATTGTTACTAATTGCTCGGCACCTAACACTCGAATGGTTATTGTTTTCCCTACTCCTGGAATCTGTATGGAATCCTCCACCAATATCACCAAACCTTCTATTTGTAGTGTAGTTACTTCAAACTCTACTAAATCAAAGTTTGAACCACTTTTAGCGCTAATCACCCACTTTCCAGATTTTGCTTCCGAAGGGATTCTGAAAGCATTGTCAGTAATTTTTCCATTTTTATCTGAATAAGTCTCAATAACTTTTACTTCATTTTCGTTGGGATCAATCAAAGATAATGTAAGAAGAGAATTTGGCTTTGTTTTACCCAAAACTAAAACTGATTCTCCTGGTTCGTAGCTGATTTTAGTAGTACTAATATCGATTTCACCTGAACCCGTAATGAGACCAACTGTGAATGATTCCGTACTTTTTGCAGTTCCCTTACTAACAACTGCAGAATAAACTCCTGAGGAAAAACCATTGAGATCTAAAATATGGCTTCCTCTTCCATCAGGCTCTAAAGTAATTGAAACGGCTTCTCCCTTTGGTTTATCTGAAGGATCTATAATTAACAAACTTAACACTTCTAATGATTTTCCAGTAAATGTGATAATCGCATCCTCTGTAGGTTTATAATTTAACTTATCAAATTCTAAATTAATTGGTATTGACGGAAGTTCCCCTAATCCTGCATAGATGAACTCCTTATGTTTTCCTTGAGTGGCAATTAATGTCCAAGTCCCTTCTTTATCCACATTTGCTTTTGTGGGATAATCAAATTGAACCATTCCGGTACTATCAACATTAAATATGTCTGAAATTTTTTCATTTCCTAAAGGATCTTCAAGAACTACTTCTATTGGCTGATTTGGTAATGCAGTTCCATTATATCTTATAGTTTCTCCAGGCTCAAATCTTAAATTTGTTGGAGCAATTACTATTACTTTGGAAGACTCGACTGTCCATGTTCGGACAATACTTTCCCTTCCATCTGAAATCTCTGCACTATATTTCCCAAAAGGAGTATCAAGTGGTACAATTATTGGTTCAACCAACTGCCAAGTTCCTTTGGCACTTACCTCTGCTGTTCTTGTGTTGATTACTTCATTTTCTGGATTGTTAACCGAAGCCGTTATTGCACTTCCTGGCTGTGCAGTACCAGAAATCTCCAAAAAGTCTCCTCTATACATTACATCTGGTATTCCTTTAATGGTAAGTTTTACAATATCTCCTGAGGGTAAATTAGTTCCTTTCTCCCCTAATCTAAGACTAATTGTTTTTTCTTTTCCACTTTTGTCTTTCACAATAAAGTCTAATCTCTCTGTTTTTTGTTCTTCTGGAATTTGAAAAGTAGTCATAAAATGACCATTAGTATCAGTGTCAAACAAACCTATTGTTTTAGTATTTATTAAAAATTCAAATTCTTGAGATATGCCAAAATTATCTCCGGTAACTCTAATAGTTCCTCCTGCATTTGGTTTGTCTGGGATTATTCTGAAAGAGGAATTTTCAAAAATCCCATTATTTGTACTTGTATCAGATGACATTGTTATACGATCCTCAAAATCCATTGCAATTGACTTTCCAATTTCTATTTGTTCACCTTTTTTATCCAGAGCCTTCCAATTAATTCCAGGTTTTGATTCATTTGTTTTTACTCCAAATTTAACAGACTCTCCTTGTTTAACTAATTCATTTGAAGTAAAAATAATCACTCCTTGTGGAGTCTTTTCACCAACCCATCCATTTTCGGTTTTAAACGATTCAAAATTATAATCACTGCCTAGCCATATTCTAAACGACTCAACTTCTTCTTTTCCATCGTTTGTAAATTCGATGATTGTGCTCTTTTCAAATGCTACACTATCAACAATTATTTCATCTAATGCATGTACATTAATTGGAATTGATATAATCAATAAAACAAATATCAAAAATACTGAAAGGAAAATTCCTCTCATAGAGGATTTATTCATGGTTACTATTCTACTCATCTCTCAATTAAACCTTAAAGTATTTTTTTCATTTTTGAATTTCTAATTTGAGTATTTGTCATGAGAAAACTTCATTAATCTCATTTTTTTGGCTTCTGAAATTTATCTAATTCTGCCTTTATACCTTCATTTTGGTATTGTCTAATTCGTTCGGCAATTAAGCGATAAAGTGAACGGAATTGATCTTTTGTTTTATCTGATAGAAAATCGGTTTCACCTAAGGTAATTTTTTCACAAATATATCTTGTAATCTCCTCATTATCAAACTCGTTCCAATCATCTTCTCTATGTTCCTCCCAGATTGTTTTTAAATTTTCTAATACTCCTTTCTTTTTCTTGGACATAACGTCTTCTGATGTGAGACTTGAGTAACCTTCATGCCTAAGCTTTATTTCATATGTTTGATTAACCGCATAAAGGTAATCCTCAAGGATAATATAGTCTTCAATAGATTCGATGGTTTTTCCATTTTTTTCAAAAAATATCATTTGAATTGGAGAAAATTCATTTGATGTTAATTGTGAAGAAATTTGCTTCGATTCTTCTGTATTATCCATTAAAATGAACGTATTATATCCATGGTTTCTATAGAATATAGCAAGAGGTAATACTGCATTTTTATTAAAAGCAGCTACAATGTTTAGTGGATTCATTGAAATGTTTGGGTCTTGTAAAAATTTGTCAAAGGAATTTAAATACATCGAATCA
>JAOTYR010000026.1 GCA_029861785.1 Candidatus Nitrosopumilus sp. | reverse complement strand
GTAATGGCAAATTCAATGATAGATAATCCTCCTGCACCTGAAGATGCAGATTTGGTAAAGAGTTTCTCAAAAATTGGGCTAGTCCCAGGAGAATCTTTTGATATGGAAAATCTTGATCCTAAATTAGCAATGGCCATTGAAAAGGGATTCAAATCAGGACATCAAAAAATCGTTGACAATATACCAACTATGGGCACAATTCAAAACGGCTGGATGATACTGTCTGGCGGAGGAAATTATGGAACGGATTATTTGTTTCGTGCTTCGATTGCGGTGTTTGGACTAGGTTATAACGTGGATGAGGATGCGAATTACCCATTGGGTTTTCAAGATAACAATGGAGATGTCCTAAATGGCGAAAACAAGTATGTGCTTCATTTTCCTGAAGGACAGCTTCCTCCAGTTAATGCCTTTTGGTCTGTAACAATGTATGAAAATTCCTATTTCTATGCCAACTCCATAGACAGGTATGCAATTGGAGATAGAGATGAATTGGAATTTAACGAAGATGATTCTCTTGATATTTACATACAGCACGAATCCCCAGAAGGAAAAGAAAGTAATTGGTTGCCAGCACCAGAAGGAGATTTTGATTTAGTTATTAGACTATATTGGCCACAAGAAGAATTCTTTGAGGGAACTTGGCAAATGCCTCCAGTAATGAAAGTGGAGTGACTAGAATCACAATGATGAAAAATTCTATTAATTCTAAAACCACCTTTGCTATATTAATTTCAGCCATACTTACTATTGGTTTGACTTCTGTTGTCTATGCTGAGCAAGTTCCTGCAGCAGTTCTTTCAGTAGAGACAAACCCCAATTATTTCTCAGAAGGTGGGCTTGGTATTGGAATTTTAATGTTCTTTGATAGACCACTAGCACCATATCTAGTTCCAGGACAAACTACTGAAGAATCATCCCTACAAGAAATTTATCAAGCATATGTTGAGAATTTCAAGGTTTCTGGCAAACCTGCCATAGTTAACGATAATGATAGAGCAACAGTTTTTGTTACTGAATTCTCAAATGGAGATATTGCAGAACCTCTAGTCTTTAACACTTTTACAAAATTCACTCATCTAGCTAGAGAAACTCCAACCAATTATCCATACTATTATGATGGAATTGGTGAAGGATTTGAATTAGAATCACTTCCTAGCTTGGATAAAAAATCATATTATGATATTCTGGTCCAACCATATATCAATCCTGGAAAAGCCCCAGAACCATTTGATGTAACAATAAAATTCCTAACAGGTGATGGAGACACTCTTCAGATCTGGAAGTATACTAGTTGTAACATTATTGCCTATACCCCGTATTTGGATGAGAATCTAGGAAAGGTGAAATTTGTAGGTGCCTTTACTTCTGAAATTCGAGACAAGACGACATTAAGTTGTGATGGGTTTGGTCAAGATTTTGTTTTAATCCAAGCCTTAGAAAAACCAGATTCATTACTGGCTCCAGTCTTACCTGAAAATGAGGATAAAGTAACTAAAATAGCTGTTCAGTTTTCAGGAGGAGAATTTCCTTTTGCTTCTACGTTTTACTCTTTTTCCAAATTCTTGCCTATTGTAAGGGATCCTGATATTCCAATAGCAATTCCAGGAAATGTAATTGGTGAAAAACCGTTATTCTTACTTGAATCTCATCCAACCAAAGACAAACAAGGATTTTATCAGCAAATTAGCAGATACATAAATGTCGGAAAAGAACCTGAACCATTTGATACTACAATTCATCTTGTAACTGGTGGTGGAGTTATTTTACAAAGTTGGAAGTATTCTGATTGTGATGCATATAACCACTCTGTATATTTTGTCGACAATTTGTTTTTCTTCAAATTTAAACAATCATTTGGTTCTGAGATAAGAGAAAAAACATTTTTTGAATGCAATGGATTGGAGCTTAATCCTGAAAAAATAGAAAGTATTGATACTAGCATTAAATATACTCCAGATGATTTTTCTAGAGCTCAAGTATTTTCTGTAAAGTTTGAAGGAGCAGATATTAATCCTGCAAAAACAATTAATTCCTTTACAAGATATTCTCCAATTTCCCATGAGGAAAAAAGCTTGTTGATAGCAAATGCACCGTTTAACGACCTTCCAAAATTTTATCTTTCATCACTTCCTAGCGCAGAAAATGAATGGTATTATCAATTAATTGATAGATACATCAATGCAGGAAGCATTCCTGAAGATTTTGATGTTACTGTAGATGTTCTTGTAGGAGATGGCACAAGGATCCAAAGTTGGAAGTATACTACTTGTGAGATTTTAGAGTACAAGCAATTCCTTGAGGATGTTTTGGCTACAAGAAAATACACAAAGACATTTGATTCTGAAATTCGTGATCGAACAATCTTTCAATGTACAGGACTCCAAATGGATGGAAACTCAATAGCTCCCGAATCCGTTCCTGTAAAACCTTTTGACTCTGTTGACTTTATACCCTCAGATGAAAACCGAGTCAAAAAGGTAGTGGCTACATTTTCTGGGGGCGAGTTAACCGAACCATTTACAATTAACACAATCGGAAAATTCAAACCTGAAATGGAACAAAGACGAGAAACAACAACTATGTTTATGAGTCTAAATGTTGCAATCAAACCTGTAGAAGAATCTGGAGATCCAGAACCCTCTGAGCCAATTGAACCACCTCCATCTGAACCTGAAGAGCCAGGAAGTCCAGGAACTGCTTTTACTGTACACATAGATGAACCTCATATTTCTACTGCCGAGAAAAATGATTACATAAAATCAACAGAATTCTATATTGAATCTCTTCCAACAAAGGATAAAGTTCAGTATTATGATCTAGTTGAAAGATCAATCAATCCTGGAAAAGCCCCAGAACCATTTGATGTTCAATTTGATTTTGTAACTGGTGATGGAACAATTCTCCAATCATGGAAATACGTGGATTGCAAAATTGAAGATTTTCAAATAAACTTTAGAGACAGTCTTCTTTACTTTACCTTTAGTGGAGCAAAGGGCGCATCAGACATTGTTGATGAGTCCAAGTTAACCTGTAATGGATTTCATGTATCTTCAGACCAACAAAAATTCAAAGGAGACATTGCCTCTAAACCCCCAACTGCACATGACCGTGCCATGATTCATGTTGTAAGTTGGTATGGAGGGGAGATAGCCAATGGAAAAACCACTGCACTGGTTCAAGAATTTGAAACTCTTTCAGATTCTAGTTTCTTTGCAGGTGGACTGCCAAACATCTATCACAAAAATGTGTATGATTTTATTGAAATGTATGTAAATCCAGAAAAAGATCCTGAACCAATTAATTTTAGAATCGACTCCTTGACGGGAGATGGCACAATTCTGTATTCGACGGTTTACACAGATTGTACAGCTACTGATGCCACAGTTTACCTCTCAGATACAATGGCAATACTGAGATACGTACCTGGTTTGGAATCTGAAATTAGAGGGCAAGCAATTGTAGAGTGTGAAGGTGTAAAATTCAAGACTATGCCTCACGAGGACTGGAAACTTTTGAAGACGTCAGGATTGAAAAAAATCTCTCCATTTGTGCAAAAAGCTATAGGTGTTGAATCGGGAGATGTCGTGTGTAGTGATGGATTAACATTGATGATTCGGCCACCAAAAAATATTCCTGTCTGCATGAAAGATGATCATACATCAAAATTAGAAGAACGTGGTTGGGTTGTTGCCTCACCTTCGGACAATAAACTAGTTGATTTCCTTAGACCTATTTTGGTTTCAGAACCAGAACGTGCAAAATCATTTACTGTTAATTTTGAAGGAACAGATATTGCTCCGCCTCAAACAGTTGAGACTTTTTCTAATTTTGTTCCAATAAAGGATCCTAGTAACCAAAATCCATCCAATCCACTAACTTCTGATGCTGTTTCATTTTATTTGGAATCCCTTTCAAGCACCGACAAAACTTGGTACTATGAATTTACAAGTCGTTATGTAAATCCTGGAGCCGTTCCTGAAGAATTCAATGTATCTGTCCAAGTTAAAGATGGGGCAGGTGATGTCTTGCAAACTTGGAACTATAGTGACTGTGAAATCTTTGATTTTGTAACGTATTATGATGATGCTTTGTTAAAATGGAAGTTCCATGATAAATGGCAATCAGAGTTTAAAGACAAATCCGTATTTACTTGTGCAGGTCTTTCTTTGACATAGGAGAAAGAACCCAATTGCGGCATTGAAAAAAATCCTCAATCCTCGCCTAAATTTGCCTAATTTTATTCCTAAAAGTGAGGGCCTTGAACCAACTTGACAAGTCTCCTCGAGGGTTTTTGAAATTTATTTCAAGACTCTAAAATTTATTCAAACAATCAGTTAATCGATGTTAATTTATTTTCCAATGTCCTTTACCAGGCCAAAAAGTTGTCTTACTGCCAATCTGGGGTGATGGGTTGCAAGCTTTAGCATATTTGATAATCCAAAGTCAG
Source organism: Candidatus Nitrosopumilus sp. (assembly GCA_029861785.1). Lineage (GTDB taxonomy): Archaea > Thermoproteota > Nitrososphaeria > Nitrososphaerales > Nitrosopumilaceae > Nitrosomaritimum. The sequence continues at coordinate 11,441 of JAOTYR010000026.1, read as the reverse complement.
CCTTTATGAAATCCAAAAATTCTTCTGACTTCAACTCTTTGATAATGTCAAGCTCTTTGTCCCACTGCTCATCTGACAGGCCTATCCATCGGTTCTGGACTTTTCCTGCAGATTTTATTTTTGATTCTATTTCTTTTCTCCAATTATCCTCATAGGGAATCAAAGAAGACTCGTCTGTTTTCTTTGATTTTATGGCCTGTGAGGCTACGCTTCCAGCCACTCTTCCAAATTTTATGGCATACCTTATTCCCTCAAGCACCAGAGGATTTGCCTGACCCGCAGAATCTCCCACGAGAATCAAGTTGTTGTAAACTGTTTTCCTTGAGAGGCCATCGTTTGGAATTAATCCATAATGAAACTCTATTGGGGTGATTTTACCTAGTTTGCTGATGGGTCCTTCTTTTGATTCCATCAGTTCTTTTAGTCTCTCGGTGGGATCAACTGATGATTCTGGCTTTCCAACTCCTACCCCGATTCTAACTGTATCCTTACCAGTTGGAAAAATCCAGGCATATCCAGCAGGAGAATATTTTTCACCTACCATCAACCACCAGGTTTCAGAGTCTACATTCTCGGCCTTCACTTCATATTCTGCTCCAGCGCCAAATCTTTTCCACTGGGTTACAAAACCCATTGATTTTGAAACAACAGAGCCAAATCCACTGGCATCAATTATCACCTTTCCAAAAAATAAAATATCTCCTTCGGGATTATTTGCACTTACTCCTATAATGTCTCCCTTCTCATTTTTTATACTATCTTTGACATTGGTTTTTACAAAAATATCTGCACCAGCATCCTCAGCTTGTTTTGCTAGCAATCGGTAGGTCTTTCTGACATCCAAGACTGCTGCTTGAGGTTTCCCCCCACTAATTGTCACCTCGTTATTTGGAGAACAGAAGGAATAATTTTTGATTGGGTTGAAACAATCATCAGGTATTCCATATTCTTTGATATTTTGTATCCAAGTTACGCCGCTAGTTCTGACAGTTTCAGCAACAGATGACTCTTTTTCTAATAATGCAACTTTGATTCCATTTTTAGCAGCAATAAATGCAGCTGAAGATCCTGCGGGACCTGCACCTACAACAATAATATCATAATGAAATTCTTTACTCAATCTGCTTAGTCTTTTAATCTCCAGAATATAATTTTGAGGTATTTGATGAAACTGGAAAATTTTATTTTTTTAAAACAGGATTGCCATTGATATCGTATTCTCTTTCCGGGTCAAAAGTTGTAGTATGTGTTACATCTCTATGCATGTAGCTCTGAGTTTCGCCTTCTTTTTTACGGCAGAATTTTTTGTGGATCGCCTCTTCTATCTTCAGTGTATCCTCATTTTCATGAAATAGTCGTTTTCCGCAGTCTTCACAAATTATTTCAGGCATAAAATCCATTTTAATCAAATCTATTTAGATGTTTCAGAATTCCATTTGGTTTTTTTGTAAATTCTTCAAGAAGACCATGTTTTCCAATTACACTACTCTACTAGACCCCAATCTTTAGATGTTAATTCATCTTTGTCATTTTGTTGGAAGAACCAAATATTGTTTCATTTGTTGCTTGGTCTATAATCACTGCCATAATTATGGGAATTACAGGATTTAGCTATCAGGCCTATCTTAGGAGGAACAAAAATGAGACCACTTCATCTTGAAAAAAAAGGTCTCAGGGGACTGGCAATAGCTGAGAGCTTTCGACAAAATTCAAGAAAATCTATACTAGCAGGAATTGTAATGAGACGGGATTTTGTAATTGATGGATTTGTTTTTGGGAGTGCAACAATAGATGGAGATGATGCAACTGATTCTATTCTTCAGATGTATGATGATTTAAAACGTCCTGATATCAGTTACCTTTTGATTTCTGGTTTGATAATCTCTTTATACAATATAGTTGACATCAAAAAAATATCTGATTCATTAAAAATTCCAGTCATTGGTATCACTTACAAAGAATCAGAGGGAATTGAAAATTCTATAAAACATCATTTTCCAAATTCATACAAATCAAAAATTAAAAAATATCAAAAACTTGGTCTACGCAAAAAAATCACTTTGCATACATCCTCAGTTGTTTTTGTCAGAAAAGAGGGTTGCGTACTTCATGATGTAAAATTTCTTTTGAATGAATTGACTCTTCAGGGCTCTTTTCCTGAACCACTCCGTGTGGCACAGTTATTGGCAAAATCTCTTCTTCAAAAAGGATTATCCTTCTGAGGCTGTCTTTCCACCATCAACATTTAGAATTGTACCTGTAATCCAATTTGCCTCATCTGATGCTAAGAACAATGTTGCGTTTGCAACATCTGTAGGTTCTCCAATTCTTACTAGGGGAATCCTTTCTTCAATTACCTTTCGTGCTTGCGGGTCATCAAGGTATGGTTTGATCATTCCAGAGTTAATAATACCGGGATTTACACTATTGCATCTAATGTGCCTTCTCGCATATTCTACAGCTATTGCTTTTGTAAACATGGATATTGCGGCTTTGGTTGAAGAATATGCTGCAAGATGTACTCTAGGTATCGCTCTCTCCCCTGAAATCGAACCAATGTTTACTATTGCTCCACTTTTAACATCTGACATTTTGGCAAGGATTGCTTTTGTCATGTGAAAAACCCCAAAGAGATTCACATCAATTAATTTTTTGATTTCTGAATCCTCCATCTCATGGAAATGAACGGGATCATTAATTGCTCCTGCATTATTTACAAGAATGTCTATCTTTCCATATGTGTCAATAACCTGGTTTACAGTTTGGAATACTTGAGATTCATCAGATAAATCACATGACATTGAAACAGTCAATCCCTCGTTTCCTATCTCTTTTCTTGCTTTTTCTAATTTTTCAAGATCTCTTGCAATTAATACAACCTTGGATCCTTCTTCAGCAAAACGCTTTACTATTGCTTTTCCTATATCGCTTGATGCGCCAGTTACTATTGATACTTTATCTTTTAATCTCATGTTGAAATTTTATTATTGTAACTTATAGAATTTGTGGTTAATTCTAGTCATAAATTTACTTTATATCGATCAATTCTTTTCATTTATCTTTTTTAGGTATGCCAATATTCCTGTATAATCCAACTCTCCAAATCCTTGGTTGACGGCGTTTTCATAAACTTCCTCTGCCTTTTTTATCATTGGTAAATCTAATCCAAAAGATTTTGAGGTCTCTGAGATTGTATTGATATCTTTTTTCAGATTTTCAAGGGTAAATGTAGCCTCAAATTTATCTTGGATCATTTTGTAGGCCTTTTTTTCACTCATTCCTGTTTTAAAATAAGTTGAATTCAGTATTTCTAAAAAAACACTTGGCTCTACCTTTGCACTTCTCACTAGAGTAATCCCTTCAGAAATTGCAAGTGCCAATAAAGTTATCTGAAGGTTCATGGCCAATTTTACAGCATGTGCAGTACCATTATCTCCCAAAAAAAATACCTTGTTTGAAATCATGTCTAGTACTTTTTTGCATTTGTCAAACGTGTTTTTTTTACCCGCTGCCATCATTACAAGTTGACCATTTATTGCAACATTTGGACCTCCCATAACTGGAGTATCTAACATGAAAATATTATTTTCAAGAAATTTCTCTGCAATAATTTTTGATTCTATGGGATTAATGGTACTCATATCACACACAACAAGGCCTTGATGATTTCCAAAAATTATTCCATCTTCCTCAAAGGAAATTTGTTTTACAGCTTGTGCGTCTTTTACAACTGTTATCACCATTTCAGAATTTTCTGCAACTTCTTTTGGTGTTGAAACTATTTGCGCCCCATTTGTTTCTAGTTCCTTTGTTTTCTCCTTTGTCCTGTTAAATGCTGTTAATTGACAACCTGCTTGAAGTAAACGCAATCCAACAGCATTTCCTAACATCCCGGTACCGATTAATCCTATCTTCAATTATTTTTCTCCTTTAATATTTTAATTATAATTCCTAACGTCTTTCCTCATTTTTAACTTCCCACTGCTGATTCCCAAATCTAGAAACTTCAAATTCCACTTGTCCAATCGTTTTGTCTCCCTTTCGTACCTTTGCATAGTCAAATTTTTTCATTCGGAATAATTTGTCTTTTGGTTTATATCCTCCTTCGATAACTTTTATTTTAAATCTCTTGCTTGCTTTAATTATTAACTTTCTTGCGACTTGAACATCCCCCCTCCATGAAAACATTTCAAATTCACCAAAATTCTTCGTGTCTATTGAATATCCATATAATCTAGCTTCAAATTTTTTATTTTTTGATTGTTCATTTAGCCAGGTAATTACTTCTTCTCCATGACCCTCCTCAATACCAAAAGTCTCAGAATCTTTCATGTATGAAAAACCAAGCAAAATTAATACATAATAATCATTTTCAAACTTTTGTTAAACTAAAATACCGATTATATGTGAAAAATCTTATGATTACGGTCGATTGCAGAGATGTGGAATCCATTAAAAGCGAATTACTAGTTTACGTCTCTGATCAAGTTGCAGCAATTCCTACATTAAAAACGCATGAATTTATTCTATCTACAATAGAGGATGACGAGACAATTGATACAAATATTGTAATTTCATCCATCAAGGAATTTTTAGATTCTATAGGCGAAGGTCGCAATTTTGCTGTGATTTCTGCTAACAATGTGGTTAGTATTAGATCTATTTCGGGTAAAAAGATTGAACGTGATCCAAAACCTCAACCACAGATGTTTTCTTGCACTCATTGTGGATTTGTTACGCGATTTGAAGTAGAACACAATGCCCACATGAAAATTCACTATTTATGATCTATCTTTAGAATTCTACTGCACATAAAACTTCGTTTAATCTCTGGAATTTGATATTGAATTGAAAATTTAAGATGTGGAAACACTTTTTGATATTCTCTAATATAGCTCAGTGCTACATCGTGAGTTCTAAACTTTGTTCTGATTTCCCCTGGATTAGTTTCATTTCCAAAAACATCGTAACTAATAATATCATACATTTTTGGTTTTACATGTTCTTTGATACGAAAAAACCATATAATTCCAAAAACAAAAATAAAAAAACCAGTGATAAATCTGTCTAAATAATTTCTCACGTGATGATTTTCAACAGGATCTTTATAAGCACTAACAACAGGAAATAATTGTGGATAAATCAGGCAAACATAATGTTACCAAAGTATATTGTAGCACATGTGATCTGGTCTTTGAAACTCGGGAAAAATTTGAAAGACATTTTGATGCACATTATTCTAATATTTCCTGTGAGGAATGTCCAATAGACACTGCAGTTGCAAAATTTTTGAATCTTTTTAAGCGAAGGTCTAACAACAATTTGGAATAAGTTTTTTAAACAAATTTTGGGGACTTGTTTTATGAATAAGAAAGGAATTATTGTCGGTGTTATTGCTGCTGTTATTGCCGTGGGCCTTGTTGCTTCATACTCATCATCTTCAACTGAGACTGTAAACTTGGATATGGGAAGAACTCATGGAGATGTTTCCACTGCAATGGGTTCTCCAATTTTAGGCGATCCATCTGCTCCAATAACAATAGTAGAATTTGGAGATTATCAATGTCATGCATGTTATAATTGGTTTCATACACACAAACCTGCAATTTATGAGAATTATATAGCTACGGGAAAAGCAAATCTCGTTTTCGTTGATTTGGCTTTTTTGGGACGTGATTCACCAACTGCGGCTCAAGCATCTTATTGTGCTGAAGACCAAGGAAAGTATTGGGAATATCATGATTTGTTGTATAATTCACAAGAAGATAAAATTGATAATGGATGGGCCAACTCTGAAAGACTAAAAGCATTTGCCTTTAGTTTAAATCTTGACATGGAATTATTTGAGAGTTGTCTTGATTCAGATAAATATTCTAAACGAGTACAATACAATATTTCAGAGGCTAAAAAGCATGGAGCTAGGACAACTCCAACATTTATCATTGTTGGACCTGAAAACCAACAAGAACAATTTCAAGGTGGACAACCATACAGTACCTTTAAAAAAATTATGGATAATATGATTTGATTTGCCTGAAACTTTAAAGATTGTATTTTCTAATTTCAAATATTCTCTCTTAGCAATTGGAATTTTTGTTTCTATGTTAATTGGACTACTTGTTTTATCGGAGTATATTTTCATCGAACCATTTATTGCCGGACATATTCCACAAGGAACCGAATTAGGATTTTCATTAATAGTTATTCTATCTGGATTGTCAGCTTTAGTTCTTCCTATGAATGTATATCGAATCAATATTTTGAAAAATTCAAAAGGCAAAGTTGGGGGAAGTGTATTTGGCTCATTTATTGGAGCGGCAGCGGGAGCGTGCAGTTGTGGCCCTATAGGTTTTGCAATCATATCGACTTTTGGAAGTGTGGGAGCAACATCTATGGCATTTCTTACAAACTATGAAATTCCAATTAGGCTTGCAGCCATTGGATTACTGGCAATTACTTACTATACAACTGTAAAATCCTTGAAAATTGAGTGCAAGCTCAAGCCTCAGTAGACCTTATGTTATAGAAGGAACTATTTGGAACACCAAGCTTCACAAAGTATTCTGGTTGTATAATTTTTGCAAGTATTTCTAATCCTGTGATTATTCGTAGGCTTGGTTTGCTAAAATATGAGTTGGCATCTACTGCAAAAATTTTATTATTTTTAACAGCTTTCAGATTATTCCAATCTTGATCATTTCTTAGTATTTGATTGTATTCCTCAATAGTTCGCTTTGCGCTAAAACCACAGGGCATAACAATTACAATGTCTGGATCTGATTTTATTATCTCCTCAAAGCTCATTTTTCTTGAATGCTCTCCTTTCTTACTAATCAGGTTTATGCCTCCTGCTATTTCAATCATTTCTGGAATCCAATGCCCTGCTGTAAAAAAAGGATCCATCCATTCTATTGCAAGAACTCTGAGATTAGATTGGTTTGAAAATTTCTTTACATGTGACATTCTTTTTTTGAATTCTGTTCTAATTTCTTCTGCCTTTTTGCTTCTATCCAAAATCTTTCCAATCTCAGTTACAGACGTTAAAATTTCATCCAAACTATGGGGATCCATCGAATAAGTTAATGGTTTCTTCTGCAAAATTTGAATAGATTTGTTTACCTGATTTATATAAGCAGCACAAACCTCGCAGGTCTCTTGAGTAATTAGAAGATCAGGTTTAGCTTTTTTCAAATTCTCCTCATCTAAGACAAAAATATCTTTTCCTTGATTTAGTAATTGACAAGTTTGATTATTAATTTCAATACTTGATAATTTTTCTGAATCTATTAGGGAACTAATCACATGAGGTTTTGTTTGTGCTTCTTCAGGATATCTACATTCATGAGTAACTCCAAAAAGAGAATCTTGCAACCCTAGCTCAAAAATTAGTTCAGTTGCACTAGGCAAAAATGATACAATTCTCTTTATTCTCATGAGCTTTGCGTGATGATTGATCTTTAAACATTATCCATTTTTAGTTAATTTTTCAAATTAGTCAAGTTAATAGCCTAAATTTAGGCACAAATTTCATTGTCTTCTACCTCTCAAGACATTCGAAGATCCATTTTGACAAAATGGAATGAAAATTTATCAAGATACAGCAATTTATTTTCCTCTGATTCTATTAGTGGGACTAGCCCTCCGTCTGTTTTTGTAGGATCTTACAATTATCCCAAAGTTTACGTTGGTCCAATGGTCCCTCCAATCCATGGTGATACAAGTTTACTTGACAGCCCTGAAAAATGGGTTGGCAAATCTTTAGAGGAGATTGTTAATTTTCGATTAAACTTGATTCGAGGAATTAAAAAAATTCCTGTCAATGCAATTGAGGGAAGGTATATAGAAAATCTACAGGAAGTTACTATGTCATCCAAACCAATCGATTCTGATTTAGAATTTCATAAATCTACATCAAGCATTTCAATTGATGGAGAAAGTGCTCCTTTTGGTCCTATAGGTGAAATAAAATCTGCAAAATTTTCAAACTCTACTACTACAAAATCTATTGAAAAAACTTTCTATGATCATGATTTGAAAGCAAAAGATGCAGTTTTGAAATTATATAATTCGGGAGTAGATATCTCCCGAATACAAAAATGTTTTAGTGTTGGAATGCTCGGTCAAGAAAGAAAACTTGTTCCGACAAAATGGAGTATTACTGCCACTGATGATATTATCTCAAAATCATTAACCGACGAAATATTAGATTATAATTTAATTGATTCACACAAAGTTTTTTCTTATGATCATTTGGGAAACTATTTCTCTGTTGTATTATTTCCACATAGATGGATTTTCGAAATGGTAGAAGCTTGGTATTCTAATGGAATTTTGGGTTTTGGATCGGATTTTGAAGACGCTCGAGGGATTAATCATCCTCCTTCAATAGCTGGGGCATATTTTGCCGCAAAATTAGCGGCGGTTGAATATCTTTCACAAAATAAGATACAATCAGGTGTAATTATTTTAAGAGAAATAAAACCTGAATATGCTATACCTGTTGGTGTCTGGCAAGTTAGAGAAGGCTTGCGAGAAGCCATGAAGAAAACACCCATTATTGCTGAGAGTTTTGATGATGCTCTGGCCTTGGCCTCACATAAAATGAGCATAAGTAAGTCTGAATGGCTTTCTCATGCAGATATCAGAAAATTAATGAGGCAAAAAACGATTTCTGATTTTTTCTAAAGTAATTTTATAAAATTACTTCCATCTAGTAAAGTATAATTTTTTGTAGATATTATTTGTGAAAGATATGTATTGTAACAAATGTAGCAAGACTATCTTACAATCTGACAAATATGCAATAACCTTATTTTTTGTGAAGGATTTGCCTTCAAAACCATATTATGAACATTTTAAATGTCCAGAGGAATTTTCTAACTCTGAATAAAAAAAGCTTGAGGTATTTATGGGCCAATTTTTTTGCTAAAGCATAGTGCAAAATAAAAATCTCTATATTGGTATTGCGATTATTTCTAGTCCAATTTTATTTGCATTAATTATTTTTCCTGATAGTTTTAGCTTAAGTTGGAATCAGGGTAGAGGTGGTTTTCTTTTTGCGTTGGCATTTATTATAGCTGAAACGGTTGGACTTAAAATTGTAATTTCTAAAAAAAGATTACTTGCCGTAATACCACTTGCTATTCTTACAATAGCTTATCTTGTTGGTTTAGAGAATGGACTTCGAGATTACATTTTAAATTCGTCTGAGCAGTACAATGTTCAATTAATTTATTCTTGGACATGGATGTGGGATTTTATTGTGATGGCAATTTTTGTTATTGCTTCTTTAACAATTTATTTTGGTAAACGATGGATTAGAATTGCTCCTGCTGGACCTATATTTTTGGGTGGAAGCGCAATAATTCTATCACTTGATGCTTTCTTTCCTTATGATACGCTTGGCCCACTTCAATATGTTGTTCCATTTTTAGTTCAGGCAAATGTTTGGTTGATTGGAGTTTTTGATCTTGGAGTCGCAACTGGACGTGATAATATCATGTTCCTAAAAGGTGATCATGGCTCAATGGTTCTTCAAGTATTTTGGCCCTCTGCTGGAGTTCATAGTGTAATCATCTATTCTCTAGTTATGGGAGCTTTTTTATTAAAAATGAATATTCTGAGAAAAAGAAAATTCATATATTTTATCTTGGGAATTGTAGGCACAATTATAGTAAATATGATACGAATTTTTTCATTATCTTGGTATGCACTAAAAGTAACTACCAACGCAGAAAAATGGGAAGAATTTCATTCAGTTGCAGGAGAAATAATGTTCTTGCCTTGGTTGTTTGTCTTCCTTTTGGTAGTTATATTGATCGAATCAAGACGACTAAAGAAGTTAGAATCTGAAGGTGACTCTCAAAAATAACTTGTGATGTTACTCTGATCTTTTACTTCTGAGAGTTCTGATACTTTTACTCCTACCCTTCTGATAGGAATTTTTTGCTCTTCTAACACATTTTTCAGTAATTGCTCTACATTTTTTTCTAATTCTTCAAAACTCAATGTAGGATTTTTTAACATTTTTGATTTTGATTTATTTGATAAATCTGATTGGATCAACTGTATGCCGACTGATTTGAACATTTTATTTTTATTCAAAACTACTTGGTGAACTTCTTTACACAATTGTTTAAGATTTTCTAAAATAAAGTAAAATTCTTTTGAATCTTTTTTTAAAGTCATTATTTTACTATACTGTGAATTGGGTTCTTTTTCCTTTACTGGTTCATTATCGATACCTCTGGCTGCATTGAATATGTAAGTTCCAATTTTACGACCAAATTCATTGGTTAAGGTAAATGCATCTAATTTCTTAAGATCTTTAATAGTTTGAAGATTCATTTGAGAAAATTTTTCTTCTGTTTTCTTGCCAATTCCTGGAATTTCTCTAATGTTTAATGGTTCTAAAAAACCATCAATTTTGTCTGACCAAACAATTGTCAGTCCATCAGGTTTTTGAAAGTCAGAAGCTATTTTTGAAATTAGTTTATTTGGTGAAATTCCTATTGAACATGTAAGATTTAATTTCTCTTTGATTTCTTTTTTTATTTTTAGACCCAAAGTTTCAGCCTTTTTCCAATCCCTGTTGACTTTATTTGTGACATCCAAATACGCCTCATCCTTACCTACATATTCAAATATATCCGCATTTTCTTTCATAATCTCCATAGCCTTATCAGACATTTGTCGATAGTAATCAAAATCTACTGGCAAAAAAACTGCATTTGTTTGTTCTTGAAGGCGTTTTTTAGCAAAAATAATGGGGATTCCAGATTTGACTCCAAATTCTCTTGCATTATAATTGGCAGTTGCGATTGCCCCGCTATCTCCACCCCTATCTGAAAAAACACATACACATACTGGTTTTGATTTAAGCTCTGGATTTCTGATCTCTTCACATTGAGCATAAAAGTAATCAAAGTCTATGTGGAAAACTATTCTAGTTTCCAATATCAAAACTAATTGTTTACATTATTACAATATTGCGTATTCATCTAAATACTCTAAAACTTCAATGATGCTGTGGAATATCCAATAACTGCCAATGATGATGGTGTAAAGATTAAACCAGAAAACATGGAAAAAGAGCGGCTTTACCACTGTGTTTTTAAAAACAAAGTTCTTTTATTGTACAAGGATTCTCAAGATTTTCTAAATTGTTATGAGATTGAAGAAGAAGAACTCGTAAATCAGATTAAAAATAGCAAAAATGATGATGAAGTGGAAGAAATCTTTGAATCTTATGTTCAACAAAAAGACACCAAAAATTAAATAAAAGCAAACACGTTTTTTATTATTCAAGGAAAATTAAATTGAGCGACTCGAAAAAATATAAAGATGCTGAAGATATCTTGTCAGAATTCCAAGATTCGCATGCCTCAGAAAAGTCAGAACCACAACTTGAATCACCAGAGCCAGAACCACAACTTGAATCA
>JAOTYR010000095.1 GCA_029861785.1 Candidatus Nitrosopumilus sp. | reverse complement strand
TGGCTAGATTTTAGAGGAATAAATCTTGTTTTTTATTTTGGTTTTGGGGATGATTTTGATTTTTTTGTCTTTCCTGTCACTTTTTTGACTGATTTTTTAGAAGTCTTTTTTTTATCATCTATTGATTTTGATTTTTTCTTGGAATCTCTATCAAAAAAAACCTTTCTTGCAAAGCAAAGATAAGTAGTATGACCTATCCCTTGAAACGAATGTCTTGTTTTCCCTTCCCTTGCATCAATAGTTCTCAGTATATGTTCAGTGGATTCAATATCTGTGAATTCATTTTCAATTAAGGAGATTGTCAGTTTTTCCAGCTGATTCATTGTAGGGCAAATAGCAAAAACTGCACCACTTCCTTTTAACATTTGGCGAACTTGAGGGATCACAGTCCAAGGATCACCAAGATCAATTAGAACAACATCTGCTTCCTCAATTGGCAATTTTTTTGCAGTTTTGATATCAAGCTTTTCTTGGGTTACATATTTTTCCATCCCACATTTTTTTAAATTCTTGGCAGCAATCTTCATGAAATTCTCATCTACATCAAAGGAGTAAACATGTCCACGTGGTTTTACAATACTTGCAACAAAGGATGTTAACGATGCGCTGCCTGTCCCAATTTCTACAATCTTTTGGCCGTTTTGAATACCTGCTCTTGCAACAATATATCCAAGATCTTTTGGATAGACAATTTGTGTTCCATGTTGAATTTTCATTACATAATCATACATTGTAGGTTTTAGAAGGTAAACATACTTTTCCTTGTTTGTGATTAATTTAGAGCCATATTCTTTTCCAATAGCATCAGCATGTTTTAGAACTCCAATATGTGTATGAAGTGATTCTTTTTTTGAAATTTTAACTAGCCATTTTTTTGAGGAATTAAAGTAAAATAATACAGGAGAATTATTTTTGATTTTTTCCATAAGGTTATACTTAAAATTTGAGATAATAACCTACTGTCTATTCTGATAATGAATGGAAGTTAAACTTTGTATTTTGAAAAATTTAAAAAAAACTTATCGATGAATAGTTGTAGATTTACAACTCATTTTGATAAACAATTTAACACCGAATAATGACATTTTTCTGACCACGATATTAAACTGGATTTTAAGGAATTTTAGCCTAATTGAGCTCAGAAATTCCACAAATATCCACTCCAGAAGCTATTTTACGCATAAACAAGCTGATTGAAACCAAGCAAGGTGATGAAGGAAGACTACGATACATCACAGAGACCCTCCAGAAAGGAAAACAGCTATTTCATTCAGATCGAATTTATTTAACCAAAAAAATTTTTGCTGATGTAATACCCATCGAAGTAAAAAAGCCAACAAAACTAGAAAAAAAAATTAAAGATGTAAAACGACTCATTGCATCAAATTTTGGAGATGTAGAAAGGCTTCGATACATCCTTCATACCTTACAAAATAACAAACCACTGTATCATTCAGATGAACATTATTTGCAAACAAAGACAAACCAATTCCTTGAATTATCTAAAGGAAGAAGAATAAGACGCAGTATTAGATCACATATCCCAACACCCTCAAGACCAGAGAGATATGAGACAGAATTTCATGATTCTTTTTCAGAGCGACTTGAAGAGAAAACTGCCATACAACCACATCAAAATATTCCAGAGAAATTACAGGAAATTGAAGATGCCGTCCTTTCTCAAAAAGTAAATCAGACTAGGGAGTGGTTTGATGTTATAGATGAGGTCCCAAAAATTAACTTAGAGATTGAAAAAGAGCGAGAAAGGATAAGCAAGCTAAAACTTGACCAAGAACAAATAAAGATTCAACGCGAGGAACTATCTCAGTTAATCATATACCGCCAGCAATATGAAATTAAAATTAATCATGAAAAGGAAAATTTAGAAAGAGAGATTAAAATCGAGCTAGAAAAAGTCAAAGAAAAGGACAATCTAGTAGAAGAACTAATCAAAAATCAATCAAAAATTATTCAAACAAAGACTGAAAGAGAAGTGCTAATGGAGCAAATTAGAATCGATAAAGAAAAATCACAGGTGGAATTAAAGAAAAAACAAGACGAGTTAGACCAAGTGAAAAAAGAATATGAGGAGCTTCAAAACAAGATAAAAACTAAAAAGCAGTTCCTAGATGAGCAGATATCACAAGAAGAAGAAAAAAGAGACAAATTAAAAGAAGATTCTGAGAAAAGCTAGAAAAGCAAAATCATTCCTAAATCACTATATCAAACCATGATTTTTTAAGATAAACAAAAATTCCTACGATAATACCTATTTCCAAAAATGGAAGGATGTATTTTAATGCATTAAAAAACTCAATTTGTTTGTGATTAGGGCAATAGTAGTTGATGATGACAAAGATGCAGTTGTTCTTTTTTCAGAAATTCTGCAGAGTAATAACGTGGAGGTAGTTGGTAAAGGGTATAATGGTCAAGAAGCGGCATTTTTATTTCAAAAATTAAAACCAGATATCATATTTTTAGATATACTAATGCCAGTATATGATGGCATTTATGGACTGACCAAAATTAGGCAGATAGATCCCAGTGCAATAGTAATTATTTTAACAAATCAGATGACAATCAATTCCCAAATTGCACTAAATAAATTACGGCCTACAGCGGTGATCAAAGAGCCAATTGATGTCAATGAAATAATTAAAACAGTAAATCAACTATGTGAGCCATCTCTTGATGCAGAAAACCAAATAAAAAAAATTATGGTTACTCTGGCAATAAAAAACACGTTACTAGAATTAGGAATTCAAGAGTATGACAAGGTGGTCTCTTTGCTTCATAAAGATTACAGTTGTACACTAGAGGATTGTTTTGAGAATCCTGAATATTTGAGAAATATTCTAAAGGATCTTTTTGGAGATTCATATTCTAACCTTTTGAGCGCTCTTTCTGAAAACTTGAGGACGGTATTATCCGAACAATCAATCAAAGACTTTATGCAGGTTTTGAGCACATGATTTTCCATAATAAATAATCCCGTATTCAATAAATAAAGCAAAAATTTACAATTTTCATGGCAAATATGAAATGCGTGTCATGTGGAATTAGCTTCTTTTCTCCAATGGGGTCAGACAAATGTTCCAGATGTACACCCAAAGAATCCCACGGACATGATCATGGTTCATGTGGATGTGGCCACAGCCACTAGTTACTTTTTTTGAGAATTTTGAAGACTAGGGATTAATTGTTTTCTGCCATACCATTAACGGATAAAAAATAATTGGATTCATATAATTAAAAAATAATCAAGTTTTACTGAATTTTTTAAATATAATAATAAAAAATTAACACATTATTGCGACGAGATTAAAATATTAGTTTAGAAAATAAAAAGAAAAAAAGGTTTTTTTAGATGTTAATTTGGCCAGTGTTGGTCGACTTCGTCAGTACCAAAGTTGTTCCACTCATCAAGAAGGTCCTTAAGATCATCTATTTGATCTTCATCGCCTGACTCTAGAGCAGCTTTACATTGTGCAATTACATCGGCTGCATCGGGTATCGGATAATTGATATCTGGGTGCTCTGCGTTGAGTTTTGCTGCAACACAGTGTCTTGCCAGTGCATTAACTCCTCCACCGTTAGCATCTAGTGCTTCCCTTAGGGTTGCGTTGTCAAATGTGTCTTTGCCCTTATCCCTGAGTACTATTTCTTCTGCTAAGCCAAAGGCTTCGCTAAAGTCGTCACTACCCAGTTCTTCTACCCAAGAGGATACTCCATCATCAAAATGGAATTTATCCCAATTGTTCTTGTAGAATCCTGGTGTGTGTCCTGCAAAGTCTTCTTGAATTACTTCAAAGCATTCTTCTGCAATTCCGGTTCCAACCAAGGTGTCATTTGCTGGATCATAGCCATCTGGAGCCTCAACAAAGATTGTCCAACATGTCTCTTCACCTACAACACCGAATGGTCCGAATCCTGTCGCATCACAAGTCAAAGTAGCTGTTCCGTTAGCTTGTACATCTCCTGGAGTACATGCACCTGTCTGTTCAACACCATTTGAGTCATCTAAGAACCAAGTTCCAGTAAAGGTACCTGGGAAATTAGCGTCTGCAATTATGTTTACAGTGTCAACTGGGTTGTCTACTGGTGCGTCAATGTCTCCCTGGGGAGTAGAATCTGTGGTTGCATTCCATACTCCTGGAACTACTTCAAAGCATTCTTCAGGAGCATCTATTAGATTTCCAACCAATGTATCGTCTGCTGGATCATAGCCATCTGGAGCCTCAACAAAGATTGTCCAACATGTCTCTTCACCTACAACACCGAATGGTCCGAATCCTGTCGCATCACAAGTCAA
>JAOTYR010000025.1 GCA_029861785.1 Candidatus Nitrosopumilus sp. | reverse complement strand
CTTGTGTTGGTTCATGTTCTGGTGTTGGTTCAGGTTCTGGTGTTGGTTCAGGTTCTGGTGTTGGTTCAGGTTCTGGTGTTGGTTCAGGTTCTGGTGTTGGTTCAGGTTCTGGTGTTGGTTCTACTTTTTGTAAGTTTACATCTTCTAATGAACCAAACACAGTTTCCAGAAAAGTTTCTTTGTCAAATGATTTTAGGTCCGGATACTCTTGTCCAACACCAACATAAAGAACTGGGGTAGAAGTAATTTTAACTACAGAAAGTGCTGCACCTCCTCGTGCATCTGCATCACTTTTTGTGAGAATAGTTCCATCGAAGTCTACATGTTCAAAAAATTCTTTTGCTTGATTAACTGTGTCATTTCCGGCAAGAGAATCGCCCACAAAAATTTTAAAATCAGGTTTAACAACCTTTGTAATTTTACTTATTTGTTCCATCAAGTTTTTACTAGTTTGCATTCGTCCTGCAGTATCAATTAAAACACAATCAATCTTGTGAGACTTTGCATAAAGAACTGCATCTCTTGCTACAGCAGCAGGATCTGAATTATAATTTTGAGCAACAAGTTTTAGATTCAAACGATTCGTATGTTCTCGTAATTGTTCAATCGCACCTGCCCTAAATGTATCTGCAGCTGCTACAACTACCGAGTATTTTTTTTGTTGTAGCATATAAGCCATTTTAGCAAGCGAGGTTGTTTTGCCTGTTCCGTTTATTCCAACAAATAGAATCAAAAATGGTTGTCCTGATTTCTTTTTTTCATTTATACGTTCAAAAATATCAATTTTTCCCGCAACATCAAATAACGATGAAATTGTTGAGATTAGACTATCTTTAACAAATTTTTCAATCTCGTTTTTGTTTACTTTGGTTCCAATTAACCTATTCTTCAAATCATATTTGATTTCCTCAATTACTTCAGTTGCAACATCTGATTCATGAAGAGATATTTCCAATTCAAAGAGAATTTCATCTATATCTTTTCCATTTAGTTCCTTCTCAGCTAGACTTTTCGCTGCATTTGAAAATGCACTACGAATTTTATCAAACATTATCTTGACCTTATTTGCTCTGAGATTCTGCCTGGATTAATTGATTTATTTGACTTTTTCCTTGCTCTAATTGGGTCGCTGCATCATTTTTTTTTGCAGATGTATCTTGAATTGCAACTTCTATTTCTTTGATTCTTGCTTCAAGATAATTTATAGCAGAAATAGAATCTTTTTCCAAAGAAATACCTGCACCAAGATTCAAAACAATCTTGTCACTAGAAGAAATTTTTGTTTTCACAAATGTTCCCATACCTATAGGAACCAAAGCTTCAGAATTAGTTTTTTGACTTAAGGCTTTTATGGATGCGATAGCAGAAACTGCTTCTCGTAAAACACCATAAAGAGTAGATTCTCTTTGAGATAAATCTGCAAAATAAGTTTCAAGCATCTGCATTTGTTGCATTAATTGTTGCGCCTTTTCTTCGCTCATTTACAACGAATCATTTTGAGATGGTTATAAATTGATTCATAAGATTGTGTAAAAATAAATGAAAAAAATAAAGATGAAACTTTATTTTACTTTTGAGAATCTATCTTCTACTTCGTCCCAGTTTACTACGTTCCACCAAGATGCAATATAGTCGGGCCTTTTGTTTTGATATTTTAGATAGTATGCGTGTTCCCAAACATCTAATCCCAGGAGAGGTACCAATCCTTCAGTTCTTGGACTAGTTTGATTTGGCATTGCTTTGAATTCAACCTTTCCAGAAGAAGGATTAAAAACTAACCATCCCCAACCACTTCCTTGAATTACTGCAGAAGTAGATGAAAATTTTTCTTTAAAGTCAGAAAATCCTCCAAAGGAATCATTAATTGCATCGGCAATTGATCCTCCAGGCTCTCCGCCTCCATTTGCCTTCATGTTGTTCCAAAACAGTTTGTGGTTATCATAGCCACCGCCGTTAAAATTAATTGCACCTCGTTTGGCCTCAGGTACTTGATTAAGATTAGATAAAATATCTAGTATGTCTTTATCTTGAATCTCTTGAGGACAAGCTTCTAGCGCTGCATTTAGTTTATCGGTGTAGGCTTGGTGGTGTTTTGTGTGATGAATCTCCATTGTTTTGGCGTCAATATGAGGTTCCAATGCATCATAAGAATATGGCATTTCAGGAAGTGTATATTTTCCCATATTTCTCAAGCATTAGTTATTCCATTTATTGCTTTACTAGCCAATTGGTTTTTACTTGCTAAAAAAGACTAGAAAACTTGTGAAATTCAACGTTATTTTTTTTATGATAGTTCTTTTATCTACATCAATAATTCTTTTGGAGTTGTTTGATATTAACAATGATTTTGACTTGTATCTTGATAAAAGTGTCCCATTTGTAGGAACACAAGTTCCCAGAGTAGATGGGATAAATGGGGAAGGAGTAAGAATTGCTGTAATAGATACAGGAGTTGACTTTAATCATCCAGATCTTTTTGGATGGGGTCCTGAAGGAAAGGTAGTAGGCGGATATAATTTCATTCAAGATGGTGAAGTACCAATGGACAATAATGGTCATGGGACACAAGTTGCAGGGGTAATTGCCGCAGATGGTCAAGCTAAAGGAGTTGCCCCAAAAGCAAAAATTTTGGCATACAAGGTTTCTGAAGATGGTGACGCGGTATCTTCTGATCTAATTGTAAAAGCCATTGAAAAAGCGATTGAAGATAAAGCAGATGTCATTAACATTAGTCTTGGAGTAAACAAAACAAATACTCAGATTGAAGCTGCAGTGACAAAAGCATTAGAAAAAGAAATTTTTGTTGTAACTGCTGCTGGAAATGATGGTCCCGGAATTGGAACAATCGGCAGTCCAGGAAAAAATTTTGGAGCAGTTACAGTAGGTGCCACATACAATAACTTAACTTCAAGCTTGGTCGCCACACTAGAAGTCAATGAAAAACCATACACAACAATTCCTATGGTTGGTTCAACTAAATTAGATAGGCCGATAGAGAGTTCAATAATATTCGGAGGTTATGGGAAAGAAAAAGATCTTTTAGGAATTAATGTTACAAATTCAATTCTTTTAGTAGAAAGAGGTAGTGATGTGGAAGGAGAATTACTTTATTTTTCTATCAAAGAAGAAAACTCTGCAAATGCAGGAGCAAAAGCACTCATAGTTTACAATAATGAACCTGGAATTTTTCTTGGAGAATTAACACATGAGTTTGTAAAGCCAGGATACCAACCAAGAATTCCAGTTGTTTCAATTGATAGAGAGGAAGGGTTAGAGATCAAAGAGATTATTCAAGGGCAAAATTTTGCAAGCCTACATCTTTTTTTCAATCCAGATTTTGTTGCCCATTTTAGTTCAAGAGGACCTGTGTCTCCTTTTTACATAAAACCTGATCTTGTTGCTCCAGGAGCATACATCAATACTACACAAAATAATGCAGCCTATAATTTTACAAGTGGAACTAGTTATGCTGCTCCTCATGTGAGCGGAGCTGCTGCGTTATTGATTCAAAAAAATCCGGGGATACATCACCATGAGGTAAGATCATTGTTATTGACTACAACTGAACCTGTGTCTGATGCATATGGTGAAAAATTTTCTCTTTTTGATGCAGGAGCAGGGAGACTAAATATTGGGCGAGCGTTTAATTCCACTCTAATAATTCAGCCTCCTCATTTTGTTCTGCATGTATCTTCAGATGAACCAATTGGAGAGCAATTATTGGAATTAAAATCACTTGATGGATCATTATCAAACATAGATGTTACCTTTGAAGGCCCAGGTTTTATACAATTTTCAAATTTAGTTGAGGAAAATAATTTACAAATTAAGATGAAAGTTTTAGGAGAGGAGTATGGAGATTACGAGGGTAAAATAATTTTAAATCAAAATGGAAATAAATATGTAATTCCATTTTTAATTCATTTTACTGAAGGGTCAGTCTCAGCGGAACAAGAAAATGGTAAATTAAACTTTGGAATCTATCATCCCGAAAATTGGATTTTTGCAAAAATTTCTTTAACAAATAGCAGAGATGGAAGTATTGATACTATTTCTGCTACTCCTTTGAAAACTACATCAATTGATGTCTATGAAAATGGCGAATATTGGATAGAGGCAAAAATCAGAGTTGGGGAAGAATCATTTGATGCATTTAAAATAATTAAAGTAGATACTGTGTTGCCAGGATCTTCTAAACCTTTGAAACTTTTTGATCTTCCAGAAAAACAGATTGGAGTAATTGCAGTAATTGTGGTGATTGTAGGATTAGTAGGGTTAAAGTTTACAAGAAAATAATAACCTATACAATTCTAGGTCCAGCAGCTTTTATTTCTGGTGAAACATCATTAAATTTTTCAAAATTTTCAACAAACATTTTACAAAGGCTTTTTGCAGATTTCTCATAGGAGTTTTTGTCATTCCAGGTGTTTTTAGGGTCTAAGATTTCTTTTGGTACATCATCTACAGTGGTAGGAATATCAAGATTGAATAATTGATCATGTCTGTATTCTACTTTATCTAATTCTCCATTTAATGCAGCAGTTACCATGGCTCTGCTGTATTTTATTTTGATTCTAGCTCCAATGCCGTATGGTCCACCTGACCAACCAGTATTAATCAGATAAACAATAGTGTTATGTTTTTTAATTTTTTCACCTAAGAGTTTAGCATAAACTGCTGCAGGTCTTGGCATGAACGGCGCTCCAAAGCATTCTGAAAATACTGATTTTGGTTCCTTTATGCCACGTTCAGTTCCAGCTAATTTACTGGTGTATCCGGACATGAAATGATACATTGCACCTTCCTTTGTCAGCCTAGAGATTGGAGGCAGGACCCCTAATGCATCTGCTGTCAGAAAAACAATAATCTTTGGATGTCCACCAACACTTGGGATGACAGCTCCTGGAATGTAATCCAAAGGATATGCTACACGAGTATTTTCAGTTAATGCATTATCATCATAATCAGGTTTTCCGTCATTTAATACAACATTTTCTAAAACTGCTCCTGGTTTAATGGCATTCCAAATTTCTGGTTCAGCTTCTTGACTTAAGTTTATACACTTGGCATAACATCCTCCTTCAAAATTGAATGTTCCATTTTCAGCCCAACCATGTTCGTCATCGCCAATCAAATTTCGATTTGGATCAGCAGATAAAGTTGTTTTTCCTGTCCCCGACAATCCAAAAAATAATGCAGTATCTTGGTTTTTTCCAATATTTGCAGAGCAATGCATAGGAAATATTCCTCGTTGAGGTAATAGAAAATTCATAACAGTAAACATTGATTTTTTCATTTCCCCAGCATAATTTGTCCCACCAATCAACACAATTTTTCTAGCCAAATCAATCAGTATGAAAATATTGGATCTTGAACCATCAGTTTCAGGTATTGCTTCAAATTCATTTATACACATGACAGTAAATTCAGGATCATGATTTTCCAATTCTTCAGATGATGGCCTAATGAAAAGTTGTTTTGCAAAGAGATTTTGCCATGAATGATCATTAATAACTCGTATTGGTAATCTTGTTTCCTTGTCTGCCCCTACGAATCCATCAAAAACAAAAAGTTCCTTGTTATTTAAAAAATCCTTCATTTTTTTTAGAATACTTGCAAACTTGTCTGCAGGAAACTGGTGATTGATTTTACCCCAGTCAATTGTATCACGAGTTACATCATCTAATACAATAAATCGATCATCAGGAGATCTTCCAGTATATTTTCCAGTATTTACGGAAATAGAACCTGTGGAGTTTATTACACCTTCCATTCTATTTACAGCGTTTTCTACAAGCTCATCAGTGGAAAGGTTTCGAAAGATTTTAGATGGATTAATTCCAAATTTACTTATTTGTGATAAGAATTTTTCAGTTACGCAAGAGCCAACCACTTTAGTCAATTGTGGTAATCTCCAATGAACGTAATTTTTTTAATCCCAAGTCCAGTCATGAGATATTTCGATCCGACTTGATTTTCCTTATTATCTCTTTCTTATAGAATAGTATTTTTTTGTCTAGGAACGTATTTATGTAAAATTTCAAAAGGTTTTCTTATGCCTATCAATAAGGACAAGCTAGCTAAACGACAAGAGGTAAAGGAACACAATCCTGACTTTGCAAGACCTGAAAGTTGGCGTTACAAAAGATTAGAGTCGACATGGAGAAAACCCAAAGGAGTTGATCATCATCAAAGAAAACAGAAAAGTCGTGGTAGGCCAGGCCTAGTTAAAGTAGGTTATGGAGGGCCAAAGGAATCAAGAGGTCTTCACCCTTCAGGATATACAGATAACCTAGTTTTTACAATTGATGAATTAAAGAAGTTAAATCCAAAAATAGATGGCATCAGATTTGGCCACAGTCTCGGAACTAAAAAAAGAAAAGAGATAATTGCCAAAGCAATTGAAAATAAATTTAAAATATTTAATGCAAGAGTGAGTGTAAGTGGTAGTAAATCTTAAAGCTAAAAAACGATTGGCATCAAGAGTGGCAGGTGTTGGTGTTCACAGAATAAAATTCGATTCAGATCATTTGGACGATGTAGCAGATGCAATTACAAGAGAAAATATTCGCAGCTTAATTACAGCAAACACTATCCAAATTCGATCCTTTACCGGAACTTCTCGTGGAAGAGCTCAGGATAAAAAAGATCAGAAAAATAAGAGAGGAACAAAACAAGGGTCAAAACAAGGTAGGAAAGGAGCTCGTGTAGGTAAAAAAGAGGTATACGTATCCAAAGTGCGTGCGTTGAGAAGACTGCTAAAAATCGCAAAAGACAGAAAAGATATTACAAATCCAGAGTTTTGGTCTCTTTACAAAAAGGTGGGTGGAAATACAGTAAGAAACAAGGCTCATTTGAGATTACTAATGGAAGAGACCATTTCAAAAAGAAATTCTTAGAACCGATAAACTGTATTTTCCCAATCTAAAATTTTACCATCTTTAATTTTGATTCCTTCTTTTTTTAGCATGTTAATTTTAATTTCCTCTCCATAGGCATAACCACCTACTGCCCTATCAGACTTCACTACTCTATGACAAGGAATTATTACAGGATAAGGATTTTTATTCATAATTTTACCCACTGCTCGTTGACCATTGGTAAATCCCACAGCTTTGGCCAATTCACTATAGGTAGTTATTTTTCCTTCTGGAACCTCAAGTAGTTTTTTAAAAATTTTTTTATCAAGACTCATAGTTTTATTATTTCAAGGTTAGTTGTTTCTAGCAAGTCAATTACTTTTTTCTTGTTTGGCCCCAAACCTGCCCAATCAAGAAGAGCCGCTGTGGCAGTTTTATTTCGCTCCATAATATGAGAAAATAAATTTTCATCAAGGTTATTTAAGGCGTGTTTTGGCATTACAGTCCCCAATGCAAATCTGCCATGTAGTAATTCTTGAGTGAATTTTTCTGGATAATGCGTTCCCCCAAAACAGATTGCACTTGGGTTTGATTGGATATTACCTGAGATTACTTTGTCAACTAGCATTGCAACTGAATTACATAATGATACATCATTCCATTGTTTCTCAGTTGTTCCAATTTCGATAAAAATAGTGGGTTTATTCAAATCTGTCGGCCCATGATGAGTAGCCTCTATAGTAATCTGAAAATCAGAGAATTGTGATTTATTTTCCCAAAGAGTTTGCAGATATTTCTTTTGAATGTCAGGATGAGGTATTGCCATTTGCTTGTCTTTTCCACCAAGTTTTGCTTCTGAGAAATTGCCTGTACTGTGACACGTTAGGGCCAAAACTCTAGATTCTGCTGCATGTTTTGAGAGAAAAATAAATCCGTCATAGTCATATTTTTCTTCTAACCAATCAGCGGAAATTGTAGGTGTGGAAATAATTAAAAGATCATAATTTTCTCCTCGAAAAATTTCGCCATCTTTCTTCATTTTTTCAGAAAGAAATTTTGCCATATTGTTTCCGGCAGGATCATCCTGATATGCAACTAAAAGTTCCATTAGATATGAGACAGGTTCTTTTATCGTAAATAAATAACCTCCTCCATTTCAGCTACTTGTAAGGTTGTGATAATGGCATTTTGAGTGGTTAGATTGCAGGTAAGACCTAGAAAATCTGAATTTTTCTTGGAATAAGAATATAAGGACACCGAATTAATTTCTGGCAATGAACCCTAGGCAAACTTTGAAGAATATGGCAAATACCATGAAGATGGCAAGAAAGCCAGATAGAGACGAATATTCCCAGCACCTAAGATTAGTACTAGTAGGAATTGCGGGAGTTGGGGCTATTGGCTTTACTATTCAGTTTGTCTTTTCTGTGATTACATTTGGTAGGTAAAAGTTGTCAGAAGAAATAAGATCTCATCTTTTTGCGATAAGGACGACAGGAGGACAAGAAAAAGTTGTGATGAGATTACTTGAAGCAAAAGCAAATGCGAATAAAATCAACATTCAATCTGTTTTACTTGTAGACAATCTAAAAGGATATGTAGTAATTGAGGCGATTAATCCAAGTGATGCCTATATGGCAGTTGAAGGAGTTAGACATATTCGCGGCCAACTTCGTGGGGAATTAGAGTTTAAAGATATTGAAGGATATCTTGTAAAAAAATCAACAGTTTCACAATTAGCTGTTGATAATATTATTGAAATTACTGGCGGTCCTTTCAAGGGTATGAAAGCAACCATTACCAGAATAGATCAGGATAAGGAGGAAGCAACCGTTGTTCTGTTAGATGCATCCTACCAATTACCGGTAACAGTTGATGCAAATTATCTAAAACTCTCAAGTGAGTCTTAGTAAGGATTAAATTTTTCATGTCGAGGGTATAACTATGGGAGAACCACAAAAAATATCATCGCTTGTTACAGGTGGGGGAGCTTCTGCAGGTCCACCCTTAGGTCCAGCATTAGGTCCACTTGGTGTAAACATTATGGAGGTAATTAATGCAATTAATGATAAAACTAAAGATTTTGAAGGAATGAAAGTACCAGTTACTGTTTCAGTTGATCCTGATACAAAAAAATGGGATATAGAGATTGGGATTCCCTCAGCCGCTGCACTTATTCTGAAAGAAGCAGGTATTCAAAAAGGATCAGGTACTTCGGGAACAGATTGGGTTGGAGATGTTACAATTGATTCAATCATCAAAGTAGCAAATACTAAACTGGAAAAATCCTATGCATCATCATTAAAATCAGTAGCTAAGACAATAATTGGAACTTGTCTTGCACTTGGAATAAAGGTGGAAGGAAAAACACCAAAAGAAATCACTGCTGAGATTAATGAAGGCAAGTGGGATGAAAAACTACAATAGTCTATTTTGTTAGGTAAACAGGATCTTTGTCGGTCTTTTGTAATTCAACAAAAGTTTCAGTGTTCTGAATTCCACCAATTTTTCCAATCTTTTCAATCACAATAGAGTGCAATACCTCAAGATTTTCAGCATATACCTTGATTAGCATGTCAAATCGTCCTGTGACTTCTGAAATAGACACCACTTCTGGTGTTTCAAGAAGTTTTTTCATTATTGCGTCTTTGAATTTGGGATCTCGATTAATTCCAACTGACGCCTTTACACCAATTCCCAAAAGGGAATCATCAATTACTATTGTAAATTTTTTGATTAATTTTTTCTTCAACAGTCGTTTGATTCTGCTGTAAAGAACTGATGCATTGATGTCTAGTTTTTTTGAAAGTGCTGGAACCGAAATAGAACCATCCTTTGTCAATTCAAATAGCAAATTCATGTCGAGTTCATCAAATCTATGCATTGTGCTCAAAAATCTTTCAAGAGATTTAATAAATGTAAGTTTAGACTTGTTTTAACCATGAAATTATACATATTGCTCCAAAAAGGTGAAAATTTTTAATTTTTAAGATAAATCAAAAAATACACTCACTAAACGATTTTAAGTAGGTTATCTCGAAAATCTTCGTAATGATTACAGAGGCACAGCTAGTAGCGATGATAAAGGTAGTAAAAGCTGATTCTAAAAAGAGAAAATTCAAGCAGTCCCTTGAGATGATTATTACATTCAAAGATATTGATGTCAAAAAAGGATTCGCACTAAATGAGATAGTTCAGCTGCCAAAGACTAGTTCTCCAGCTGCCGTGTGTGTAATGGCCACAGGAGACATGAGTGTAAAAGCAAAAGCTGCAAATGCAGATGCTGTAATCGGATCCGAAGAACTAGACAAGTTTGCAGCAAACAAACGAGAGTCTAGAAAATTCATTAACAAGTATGATTTCTTTTTGGCAGATACAAAAATCATGCCAGTTGTGGGTAAAGTCCTAGGTCAACTTTTAGGTCCAAGAGGAAAGATGCCAGTACCAGTTCCCTATGACGCACCAATTGAATCATTTTTGCAAAGGTTTAGATCATCAATTAAGGTAAGAGTAAGAAGTTCATTGTCATTATCATGTAAATTTGGAGATGAGTCTATGGATGATACGGATTTGGCAGTAAATGCACATGCAATTGTAAGTGCAGTCGAAAAGAAACTACCAAATGGTGAAAAGAACATCAAAAGAATTATGATAAAAACTACAATGGGTAAACCAACAAAACAAGTGCAAGAGGCAAAGAAGAAACATGCATGAAAATAGAACAACTTATCCTGTCAGAAAAACTCAGATGTATCAACAACTCCAAGAACTTCCGAGTGAGTACAAAGTTTTAGCTCTTGTCAAAATGACAAAGGTTAGAGCATCACAGATTCTTCCACCAAGGAAAAAACTAAAAGGAGAAGTAGAGTTTGTTAGTATTAAAGATAAGGTAGCTCAAAAAGCACTGGAGAAAATGGACGTTCCTGGAATAAAAGAGATGATTTCAGAATTGACTGGTCAGTGTCTTTTTATGTTTACAAATATGTCACCATTTAAGCTAAATGTGTTACTTGCAAAAAATAAGATAATGTTGGCTGCAAGAGGTGGGGATATTGCTAGTATTGACATTATAGTTCCTGCCAAAAACACAGGAATTGCACCAGGTCCAATGTTAACAGAATTTAAGGAGGCAGGAATTCCAACAAAGATAGATCAGGGAACAATTTGGATTTCAAAGGAGACTACTCCAGTTAAAAAAGGAGAGGCGATAAATGAAAAATTGGCTCCGCTTTTAGGAAAACTTGACATTAAGCCTGTAGAGGCTGGAATCTCACTTTATTCTGCCCTAGAAGAAGGACAAAAGTATGCAGAACAAGAGATGATAATTGATGTAGAGGAGATTAGAAATGAGTTTGCACAGTTCCATCAAGAGGCAATTTCCCTATCAATTGAGGTAGCCTATGTAACACCAGATAACATTGGCCAGATTCTAAGCAAGGCAGCACAGTATGCACGGTCAGTATCAATTGAATCTGGATTTATGACAGATGAGACAAAAGATCCAATCTTGCAAAAAGCAGATGCCCAGGCAAGAGCCATTGCGGGTCAAGCAAAAGACTATACTCCTTCCTGATCCAAATTTCCTCTCACTTTGGGCAAATTCCAATTAAATTTCATTGCTGCCAATCTTACCCCAGTTGTAATCACAATGCCAATAATTGTTGCAATGTATAGTTCCCCTCCAAAATACAAGACGAAATAAAAAACAATGATTCCAATAAAACTTGCAGTAATGTATAGCTCTTTTACAAATACAATGGGGACCTGATTTACAAAGACATCTCGTAGTATACCCCCACCAACTGCGGTTAATACACCTGCAAATATTATTGGCAGAAAATTCAAACCAAACAAACTGTAAGCAAACGTTCCTCCAATTATTGTAAATATTCCCAGTCCAAAGGCATCGAATTTTAAAAAAATACCACAATGTTTTTTCAGTTTACTATACAAAAAGAAAATACATACACCAGATACTGCTGTAATTATTACATATGTTGGATCAGAAATAGAATTTGGGAATTGTCCCATTACAACATCACGGATTGTTCCTCCTGCAACACCGGTAATTGTTGCCAGCAAAATGATCCCCACAAAATCAGATTTGTTCTCTATTGCCTTGAAAGCACCAGTAACTGCAAAAGCCATTGTTCCAAAAAGATCTAAAATATAAATAAAAATTTCAGAAGGAATTGAAAAATCAACCAATCACAATTAAAGTACAAGTATTGGTAATTAAGATTGATGAAAAAAGATTAAAATTAAATTAGAAAAACAAGAATTTTCCTAGCCAAATAGCGAGGATAAACCTTCCATTGCGGCTTCTTCTGTTTTGCCTTCATCTTTTGGTTTTTCTTCTTTCTTTGCTTCACCTGCTGCCTCTGCTGCCGCGGGAGCTGGGGCTGCAACTGCTACTGGAGCGGCTTTAATTGCATCTTCAATGTTGATATCAGCCAAGGCTGCTACCAACGCTTTTACCTGTGCATCATTTACATCAGCGCCAGATGCTTTTACAACTGAGCTGATATTGGCCTCATTGACTTCTTTTTGTAGCTTGTGAAGTAGTAAAGCAGCATAAACATATTCCATTGTATCGAAAATCTTTTCTGGGCATAATATAAAACTATGGAGAAATTAGGCCCAAATCTAGTTTAGTATCTTGAGACTCCGACACACAGAATAAAGAGTTCTTTTGAGTTTTTTATCCACTAGAGAATCCATCTTTTGTCTTAAGACACGTTTCGCCTGATCTCGTTCTGGACCCTCGGGTAAGGACAAAATATTGTTTACTAGTTCTGGCAGTGATTCTCGAATCCAGCCATCAATCATTTGGTAAACCTTTGGTGGAATTAGATCACATTTGTTTTGGTCTAAATCCAAAACTTCGGCAAAATTTTCATGCTCTACCCTATACACTAAAGCCAAAATAACATTATCAGGGTTCGGAGACTTTAGTATTTCAAGAGAACGTTCTCCTGCTTTTCCTTGAGAAACTTTGTTTTTAAGACCTACAGGATTAATAATTATTCCATTTACACCTACTCTTCTTCCCTCAACTCCAGTAACTACACCAAAAATAAAGTCATTATATTCTCCATTTTTCTTTACAGAAAAGACATGTAGGCCTTCTTTTAGTTGAGGTTTTTTTCCAAACACGGTTTACCTTGGAGCAAGTAGTGTATTTAATGTATTATTTGTTGGGTCAAATCTATGATAGTTGCATGTATTGTTTTCTTGAAAAGCAATTAGATTCCGTTTGAATCAAAATTCTGCAAATCAATACGGAAAACTATCATCAGATACCAATAAAGATTCAGGTAAAAATTTATTCAAACTTTGTCGAGAAGTATCCTTTTGGTTTTCAGCTTATTTCCTCTTTACTTAGTTGTGATAGGTTCTTCATTATCAGAAGTGAAAATATTAAGAAATGGATTATCTTTGATTAAATCCGATGTTTTTCATGAATTTCTCAAAGTCTTTATTGTTTTGACTTTCACTATACAGAGTTGATTTTATTTCCATAGTAAGTAATAATCTGAAAATAACATAAGAAACAAGACGTATTTTGAAAAGACATCCCTCGATTCTGAAGGCGTCTTATCGCTAATTCTTAATATCGGAGAATCTCAGGCTCTTCGTT
Source organism: Candidatus Nitrosopumilus sp. (assembly GCA_029861785.1). GTDB lineage: Archaea > Thermoproteota > Nitrososphaeria > Nitrososphaerales > Nitrosopumilaceae > Nitrosomaritimum. Next base: position 2,418 of record JAOTYR010000025.1, on the reverse strand, counting down.
GGATAAAAAAGAGATTCTAAGGGAATTTTCCTCAAATCCTGACAGATATTACAAGGTAAAGCTGTTTGAGGATCAAGGGTTTGATAGAAAATCTTGCTCAAAGTGCAAGAGGTTCTTTTGGACTCTAGATTCGGGGCGAGATACATGTCCTGATGATTCTAAAGATACCTATTCGTTTATCGGAGATCCACCCACTTCAAAGAGATTTGATTATACAAAATCTTGGAAGGAAGTAGAATCTTTTTTTATGAGAAACGGGCATACATCAGTTTCAAGATACCCAGTTGTTTGTAGATGGCGAGATGATCTTTATTTTACAATAGCATCAATTGTAGACTTTCAGAGAGTAATGGGCTCCAAAGTAGTCTTTGAGTTTCCGGCAAATCCGTTAGTCGTACCTCAGACCTGTTTAAGATTCAAGGATTTAGAAAATGTTGGAGTTACAGGACGACACTTTTCAAGTTTCTGCATGATTGGACAACACAGTATACCAAACTCAGAAGGGTATTGGAAGGATCAATGTGTTGACTTGGATTATAGATTGTTAACAGAACAATTTGGAATTAGAAAGGAAGAGGTGGTTTTTGTGGAGGATGTTTGGGCAGGGGGAGGCTCGTTTGGTTCATCACTGGAATATTTTGTTAGAGGACTGGAATTAGGAAATGCCGTGTTTACTGAATTTCAAGGAGAACTTGGAAACCATACTACACTTGACCAAAAAATTATAGACATGGGCGCAGGACTAGAAAGATTTGCATGGATTACAAAGGGAACTCCAACTGCATATGATTGCTGTTTTGGCCCAATTACAAACCACTTGTTTGAAAAGACTGGAATTGATTCAGATTCAAGCTTGCTAAAAAAATACTTTACAGAGATTGCAAAAGGTCTTGAAAACTATGATGATCTAATTGATGTCAGAAAACACGCGGTAAAAAATACAGGCCTAACAGATGAGCAAATAAATCGAATAATTACTCCACTTGAGGGAATGTATCTTATTGCAGATCATCTGAGAACTCTAATTTTTGCAATATCAGATGGTGCTTTACCAAGCAATGTTGGTGGTGGGTATAATTTGAGAATGATTCTGCGTCGAATAATTGCAACGATTAATGGAATGAACTTGAAATTAGATATAGATGAATTAATTGATTTACATATTGACTATCTAAAGGATACCTATCCAGAACTTGAATCTAGTAGAGCGGATGTAAAATCAATTCTCAAAATAGAATCTGGAAGATATGAGGAATCAAAATCAAGGATGGGAAAAATTGCAGTCAGACTCAAAGATAGAGAAAAGCCCCCTTCAGTTGATGAACTAATTACAATGTACGAATCAGATGGAATTACACCAGACTATCTCAAAGAATTAGGTGTGATTTCAGAAATTCCATCTACGTTTTACTCTAAACTTTCTGATTTGCATCAATCAGAGAAGAAAAAAGAAATTGAAAAACTCCCACTAGAGAACATTCCAGAAACTGAGATGTTGTTTTATACAGATGACCCTATGAATTTTGATGCCAAAATTCTCAAAGTCTTTGGGAATTCAGTGGTCCTAGATAGAACTTCCTTTTATGCCAGGGGTGGAGGACAGGAACCAGACCATGGAATAATTGCTGATGCCAAAGTAATTGATGTTAACAAACATGGAGGAGTAGTGGTTCATACACTAGATGGACAAATTCCAAAACAAGGTGATAGTGTAAATTGCAAAGTAGATTCTGAAAGGAGAAAAAACATTACCAAAAATCATACCAGTACTCACATCTTAAATTCGTCATCAAGAAATGTTTTGGGTTCCTGGGTTTGGCAACACTCTGCGTTTAAGGAGTCAGACCATGCAAGATTAGACATCACTCATCACTCCCCACTTTCCCAAAAAGAGATTTCTCAAATTGAAGATACTGCAAATTCAATTGTTCAAAAAAATATGTCAGTTACCATTGAGAACTTTGATAGAGGGATAGCTGAGCAACAATATGGATTTAAGATTTATCAAGGAGGAATTGTTCCTGTAAAGTTGGTCAGAATTGTATCAGTTGAGGATTTTGATGTAGAAGCTTGTGGTGGAACTCATGTCAAAAAAACTGGAGAAATTGATTTAATCAAAATTACAAAGACAAAAAGGATTCAAGACGGCGTAGTTCGTTTAGAATTTGTTTCAGGACCCACTGCATTTGAGTATGTAAAGAAACAAGAATCTCAAAAAATAAAACAAAAAGAATTAGATGCAGGAAAAAAAGAGATAGAAAAACAAAGAGAAGAACGAAAACAAAAAGTACGAGAAATGATGCCGGCTTTATTAGAGAATATTTTATCTGGAAAGTCTGGACACTGGGAAGAGATTGAAGTTAGAGAAAAGTTGTGTTTTACAGAAAGTAGTCGATATGATGAATTTTTTCACATTAA
>JAOTYR010000024.1 GCA_029861785.1 Candidatus Nitrosopumilus sp. | reverse complement strand
AATCGATTAGTTTGATCTGCATTGATTGTAATATTTCTGAAGGTATCTTTTCACTTTCAAGGTCAATCTCAGGAAGATATCGTCTAATTGATTTCATTGCAGCTTCCCTACAGAGTGATTTAATGTCTGCTCCTGTATATCCATGAAGTTCTGCTGCCAAATCTTTGAGATCTATCTCTTCTGCTACAGGCATTCCTCTTGTATGAATTAGAAGAATCTCTAACCTTCCATCTTCATTTGGAACCGAAATCTCAAATTCTCTATCAAATCTTCCAGGTCTCCTCAGGGCAGGATCAATGCTATCTGGTCTGTTTGTTGCTCCAAGAACAATGACATTACCTCTATCATTTAGACCATCCATTAATGCTAGTAATTGAGCTACAACTCTTTTTTCTACATCTCCATAGGCTTCCTCCCTTTTTGGAGCAATTGCATCTATCTCATCTATGAAAATAATGCTTGGAGAATTATCTTTAGCTTCTTTGAAAATATCTCTTAATTTTGCTTCGGTTTCACCGTAATACTTGTTCATAATTTCTGGACCATTAATCAAAAACATATTTGCTTCTGATTCACTTGCAAGAACTTTTGCAATCAATGTCTTTCCACACCCCGGAGGTCCATAAAGTAAAATTCCACTGTGGGGCTCTACCCCTAACCGTATAAACAATTCTGGATGCTTTAATGGCAATTCAACAATTTCTCTCATAGCTTTAACTTCATGTCTTAAACCTCCAACTTCTTCGTAAGTCACTCTTAACTTTCTATCAACTGAAGGCTCTGTTGATATTGTGAGATTCGTTGAGCGGTCAATTTTGACAAAAAGTTTGGGAGATATTTTGGTAATCTTAAAGTCCATTGAATTCCCTAAAATCATAACTGAAATTTCGTCCCCATGTGATATTGGTAATCCTTTTAATCTATTTTTTACAAAATCTGTAAATTCTTTATCAACCGTCACTGTATCGTTTAGTGGGGTAAGTGAAACAGACTTTGCAATTTTTGTGCTGACTTTTTTTACTTTTACAATTTCATTTAGCGATGCCCCAATATTTTTCCTAGTTTGTCCATCTATCCTTATAATGTCGGGAAATTTTTCATCTTCGTCAACAGGCCAAACTACTGCACAGCTAGATCTTGAACCCATAACATCGATAATATCTCCAGGGGTAACTTTGAGATAATCCATGGCCTCAGGACCAATTCTGGCGCGCTTTTTTCCTACATCTCGCTGTTTTGCTTCTCCGATCCTCATTTGCAAAGGTTCTTCTTTGCGTGCCAAAAACTCACCTATTTCATGTCAACTGACATTCGACTCATGTTGAGTACTTCAAATTCACTGACGCCCTCAATAGATCTTACTGCTTCTTCAAGTGCATCCATTTGTCCTTCAGAATCATTTACAACAAACTCTACTTTAATGAAATACATTCCAAATGCTAAGGGTTCTTTTGCATGTCTTTTCATTGTTTGACCTTTTTTGAGTGCAACTTTGACGGATTCAGCTAATTTATCTAAATCAACTTCTGGTCCTGTTGGAAGGATTTTTGTAATTAAGAGTAATTCAGTCATTTTTTATGGTCCTTGAAAATTACATGAACTGCAAGTATAATTTCTTGCTGCTTCTCTGCAACTTTCACATCTCCAAATTAAATCAGTACCGCAATTAGGACAATTGAACTTTACACATTTATCATTAGGCATAATGTGTCTACTACAGCAACTACAGCTTGGCAAGGATATTGTAGATGACATAATTCAATTTTTTGCAAACATCATTTATATCTTGCTTAGTATATTCCTACCATTTTATCTTAGCAGTTTTTTGATTTCTCCTCCAATAATTATTTGAGCTGTTCTAATTGATCCTTTCAGTCCAAGTAACTTTACAATTGATCCTGTATGAAAATCGAAATCCTCTTTTTCTGAAATCTCTTTTGTTATTTCAGGCGTAATTGTCTCAAATAATTTATTGATTGTGTTGTTGTTAATTCTCTCTAAAATTTTTCGAGCCAATAGCTGCTTCTCAAACTCATCTTCAAAACGTTCTCTCCATTGTTTTTGATATTCTTCCAAATCTGATTCATTATCTGATTTTAAAAATTTGGAAATTGCTCTCCCAGCAAGCATTCCTCCCATACCACTTGTGTAAATCCCTCCCGATGTTGTAGGTTTTGCTTGCCCTGCTGCATCTCCTACTATTACAGTTTTATTATCCACAAATCTCTCAATTGGACCTTTGATCCAAATTGGAGCAAAAATTTTTCTTATTGTAGAATGTTTTCCTTTTTTTTCTAGAAATTCTTCTAAAATGTTGGAGACATTAATTCCTCTTCCGGCAACTCCTACTTTTCCCCTCCCTTCCCCAGAAGGTATTATCCATGCAAAAAAACCTGGGTATTTTTCTTGATCAAAGAATACTTCAACTCTTCCCTTCTTTATCCAATTCGCATAAATCTCATATTGAGCTGATGATAAAACCCCGGTTCTATCCTTTTGTATAAGAGAAGACACTCCTCTTGCATCTACAAAGATTTTACATTTAATCTCTCCCTCACTTGTTCTTACCCCATCTTTGGTAACCTCTTGGAAACTTGTTCGAACCTTTATAACGGCTCCATTTTTTTGAGCTTGATGAGCAATTTGCTTATCTAACTCTCTCCTGTTAATCTCTGCAACTTTTTGAATTTTTGAATCAATTGAAAAGCTTCTTCCATTTGGGGCATAAATGGTTGCACATTCGATCAAGTGATCAAGAGTTTTACTAAAAGGAATTATTCCCAGTTGTTCTAATCCTTTGGTACTGACCAAGCCACCACAATGCTCAGGTGTACCAATTTCATAATCTTCTTCAATTACCAACACTGAATTATTATCTCCTGCAATCTCTCTTGCGCACAAAAGACCTGCAATGCTTCCGCCTGCAATTACTACATCATAATACACAAATTTTGTCCCTTTGTCAATTATTTAATTTAAATTATTTAGCATATCATATTTTTGGCACTTAATCTATTCACAAATGAGAAGTTTTTTATCTTGGTATAAAAATGGTGATTTAATGAAAATTCATAGTAAACCGGTTTTTTCAATAATGGCATTTTTTGTAATGGTAATGATTCTGAGTACTACTCAAGCTTTTGCAGAAAATGTAATAGTTAGCACTCCACAAGGAACATCTGTTCCAGGATGTGAAACAACAAATGAATGTTACATTCCTTATGAAGTAACAGTAGATGTTGGTGGAGAGGTAACATGGTCAAATGATGACTCTGCAGCTCATACTGTAACTGCTGGAAGCGCAGCAGATGGACCATCTGGTGTGTTTGACAGTAGTTTGTTTATGGCAGGCACAACTTTCTCACACAAATTTGAAGCAGAAGGCAAATTTCCATACTTTTGTATGGTTCACCCATGGATGGAGGGGATCGTATTAGTAGGAACTACAAAGGCTAAAGAACCAAAATCGACAGGGACAGAAATGATTACAACTGAATCTGCCATGGGTGGAAAAGAAACGATTACACTTGATCACGAAATTACAGGAGGTAAAATAACACACATCATCCCAGATACAGATTCTAATTCCCTTATTATTGGATTAGATAGCACAGCTCATGGGCAAATTACAGTACCACTTCCAAGAGATGTTATTGATGCTAAGATTGGAGATGAGGATGATGATTTCTTTGTTATAGTTGATGGAGAAGAAGTCGATTTTGATGAAACAACTACATCCACAGATAGAACTTTAGTAATATCATTTCCAGCAGGAGCTGAAGAGATTGAAATTGTTGGCACATTTGTTATTCCAGAATTTGGTACCGTGGCAGCAATGATATTGGTGATTGCTATAATTTCGATAATTGCGATTTCTTCCAAATCAAAACTAAGCATCATGCCAAGATTTTAATCTCTCAATTCATTTTTTCTGATTTTATTTTCTATAAACTTTGAAATATTTTTTGAAAAGATTCAAATTTCTAAAAAAGAAAAAATATGATTATTTAGGGAGCTGTAACTTCTGTATCTGTACTAAGTTGACTTGTCTTTGAATTTGTCTTGGTTTTGAGGTCATTTAGGTATCTCTGTATCATCGCAAGTCCATCTACTATTTTTGGAGCATTGGTTTTTACAAATTCAATCTTATCTGAACTTGTTTTGGGAGGGTTATTGACATAGTTTTTCATTGCTCTCTGACCATCATAATCGACAAAAGCTATTCTTGCACTAAAATCAGTTCTTTCAAGAACAAGACTATCTCCACCTACCAATGCAATATGATACGGGTGTTGAATAAGGGATTCAGAAAATTTTTGAGAGTTTGATATTTTATTTGCTAAAAAATAATCTGAATACGTATTAAAATTGGCAAGCAGGTAAAACGTGGCCTCAGGTTTTGTGGTTTTCACTCCTTCCATTTTATTTAGAGTTTGAAATGTATACTCTCCCATTATTTGATGAATTTTTCTAGTTATCTCAAAATATTCATCCATCTCTCTACTTTCATGGAAGCCTGCTATTGCAGCAAATTGTATTGGAGTAGACGTTGCAGTATATTCTGTTGCTAGTATTTTTTTGAATTGTTGTCTTAGTTCATACGTATGTTGTGGGAAGATAACATATCCTAATCTGTAACCTCCAGCTGCATGGGATTTTGAAAGTCCATTTGTGATAAAGGTACCTTCAGGGTATATTCTTCCCATACTGACAAATTTGTTTATATCAAAAGTTGTTTGAGCATAAATTTCATCTGAAATTACAAGAATTCCGTGTTTTCGACAAACATCGGTAATTTCTTCTAATTCAAGTTGCGAATAAACAAGCCCTGTTGGATTATTTGGATTGTTTAATATGAGAATTTTTTGCCTATCCTGGAGTCTTAGAATAAGGTGTTCAAGATCATTTGGAGTAATTTTGCCATTTGAGCGAACATTTAACATATGATAATTTTTCTTTAAAAATCTAATTTGAGGAAGATATCCAAGCCATGCTGGAGTTGGTAAGATAACGGTTCCATGGAGGATCTCCAATAAATTAAAAATTAATTCTTTTGTACCTGGTCCAACATAAATCCGTCTAGAATCTACATCAAATCCAAAATGTCTTTTGTTGTATCGTGAGATGGCCTCTCTAAGTTCTGGAATGCCTGGAACTCCTGCATATGTTCCCTTACTTGCATTATTTATTAATGAATCTTGTACTGGCTTTGGCACTGGAAATGGAGATTGTCCAAATGCAAATCCATAGAATCCAAAACTGCATTCAGGATGAGGACAATCGGAGTGAAATTCTTGCAAAAATGTATTTAATTTTAAATTCTCAGGAAGTTCAATATCTTCTACTTGTTGGTCGATGACAAATTTCTTCATTAATTTTCCTCCATTTTATATCGCATGAACTATTTATTTAACTAGATTAATCACCTTTTCTAATGTTCTATATCTTAATTCATAGAACCTAAATTTTATCAAAAATTATTTCTAACTTCAAAAATTTCAATGAATAATTATTTTACCGTTTTTTATTTTTAAAATATATGGATTTAAATAAAAATTCAAGTTTTCAAATAGTGTGATTCTTAACTAACGGGTTCAATTCATATCTTGGAATCTCTAGTTTTACCAACGAGAATAAGACCAAAAAGAATCGATTCTAAGAAATTATTAAATTACTTTATCATAATTAATGATATTTCTAATAACCTAAACTACTTTTCTGACTGTAACAGTTATCTTTTCTGGGTAATTCGATTTTAGTACTTCATAATTTTCCATCGTAATATAATCCCCTAAACTGATTTCACCATCGCCATCAAGATCAATTAGTACACTAACAGTGTAAGTTGTAAATTGGGACTGAATAAGACTACCTCTCAGAGAAAATTGAATTTGAGAATTTTGTTTTGGGTCATATCTAATGTTTTTCACAATTTGCTTTGAGATAACTTCGGCAGGGGCATCTTGCCTTCCTATATCTAAGAGCTTAATATGGGCTGTACCCTCCGAAAACGAGCTTGTATTTTCTTCAAAAACAATCTTTCCGGAAACTAGTAAGGTATTATCATTATCCATTACTTTTTGTATATTAACAAATTATTTGAACATAACTTTGAAAATAATGCCAAAATAAATTATAAATTATTGTTGTCTATATCGGAATTTTAATAAAAAAAGATTAGATTACTTGAAAATAAAATTTTATCTTTTCTAATAAAAAAATTAAAAACTAGAGAACTCTAACTAATCTAAACACAATTTGTAGTAGGTCTGTTTCATTTGTCGATAATTTACCAAGTATTCTTTCTTTCTAGTTATATTAAACATGCATCGATAATAATTTGACATGTGTTGATAGTATGTACACAGAACTTTTCTTGCTTTAGCTAGATTAGGGAGACATTTTAAAGATGGGATAAGAGGTGTTTTCATAGTATTTTCGGAAAGAGGATCCGCATTCAATACAGCAGACTCATTCATTTCTTCACAACCTTGACAAGGTAATTCCCCTTCTAGTCCTTCCTCACCTAGCTCTCCTTCAAGTGAAATCTCAGGATCTAGCATAAGTTCCCCTTCTAGTCCTTCCTCACCTAGCTCTCCTTCAAGTGAAATCTCAGGATCTAGCATAAGTTCCCCTTCTAGTCCTTCCTCACCTAGCTCTCCTTCAAGTGAAATCTCAGATAATGTTTCGTCCTCAGACATTTGATCAGTCATTGTTTATTTCACCTAAATGTCCCGACCTAATGGGAAAGGGTTTGGAACAGCTCGAGTTGCCACTAGTCTAGTTAGAGGTGGCATTGGATACAGTCTGACAGGCCTTGCTCTTACACAGAGATTGTAAAGTGATCTATATCGCCTGCACAAGTAGTAGTATCTTCTTATCCTCCTAATAGAATAAAGACAACAATTGTACTTCGAGAGGTTGTAATAGTACGCACATTGGTACTTTCTTTGTTTGGTACTAGTGTATTTACACCTGTAGTATGCTGCTACATAGTAATAGTAGTAACACCGATAGTGTTTCCTTCGTGTAAGGCGGTAATACCTATTGTAACGATTAGCTAATTTCCTAAATCTATCACAGGAATCAGTATAACAACCATACACCTTTCTCATTGCAGAAATGTCTTTATTGCTTAATCCGGATCTCTGCCCCAACGTACAACCAACCACAGGTTGCAATGCTTCTATTGTTGGCAAATTATTCTTTGAAAAAGCAAATGCAGGGTAATGCATTATTGAACAATAATCATACGTACCAACATCCATTCCAGCACCGGTAAGATATTGATTAAAGTTACCTTCTCTTCCAGGAGTAATGTTCTGATAGTTTATTTTTACGAAATTGTTCCTGTCTAGTCGACTTTGTTCATGATACATTCCTAAAGCATGTCCTATCTCATGTATCGTATTACCTGTGGAACATCCTGAACCAATTGAAACATTTTGTTTACCGCCTCTACGACCTATAAATGACCAACAACCACCTTTATCAGAGAAGAAAAGATAATCGGAATGATTTGTTCTATTTACAAAACGAATTCCAGTTTTCTCTCTCCAATGCTTCATGGCATCATTTACTCTTTCTTGTCTAGGAAGGTTGGGATCAATCTCATAAGGAACTACGCAGTTTGGCCATCGATATTGATTGTTTGTGCCCGCTGTTATTACTGCAGCTTCTTGTTTATCGATATCATCAGCAAATTCTAGAGCCTCTCTTGCTGCTTCTTGTTCGTGTAATACCAATTTTTCTTCTTGACTTTCTTTTTCTACTTCAGAAACAGGACCAAGGCAGACATCTCCTTCTGCAATTGCAAATCCATCTATATCCACATATTCTACTTTTTTATTTACGATTCCTGGACCGTTAAAATACCCCATCTTGGGTTTTACATCAGAAACCCTAAACTCTGTATTCTCAGGACTAGAATCTCCAGTTTTATCTTTTGTAGCTTTTGACATATTACTATTTGATGAAAGTTTTAAATAAACATTTCCGGAGACGACCTAAACTTCCTCATGTATTATTTATTTTTATTTTTATTTTTTCACCATTTAGAAGTTTTCTTGTCAAAGCAAATTTTGAGAAACTATTAGAAATTGATAAATAAAATTCAGAGTTGAAATCATTCGACATAAATCCCGAACAATAATGATTATTCCTTATAGGATAAGCTAATCGCTCAAAAAAATATGCATAAGACCATGCTTTTAATTCAAAAGTTTTTCATAATGCCTATCTTTCTTATCTTTATGGGAGAGATAAAACAAGTAATTATAGTCAGAACTGACCTTGAAATGGGTAAAGGAAAAATTGCTGCTCAGGTAGGACACGCTTGTGTTCTAGGAGCCGAACATGTGAGAAAGTCTTATCCAGAATGGTTTGAAGCGTGGTGGTCTGGGCAAGAAAAAGTAGTAGTCAAAGTTTCTGGAATTAAAGAACTTCAAGACATTAAACGTCATGCAATTGATTTGAATCTTCCTTGGTCTGAAGTATCTGACGCAGGTCATACACAGATTGCACCGGGTACTACAACCTGTATCTCAATAGGTCCTGCCCCTGAAAACTTGATTGATAAAGTAACTGGTGACTTGAAATTACTCTGATTTTTTGGAATAAGATATAACACGGCTTTAATGATTTTCAATATTGAATAAAAAAGGACTACTTGTTGCAATTTTCTTTGGGACTATTTTACTAACATCCACTGTTGCAATCTCTTTACCTAATCTGATGAATCCAATAGATCCAGATTCAGAAACTACTGTTACTGGAACTCCTGCGGATAACTTTCCTGATGCTCAACGTGCACAATTTTGCGGTTCTGGAAACGCCAAATCAACTACCTATGTTACAGAATATACCATTCCGACAGTCTGTACAAACCCGCTAGCCATTGTAACTGATTATGATGGAAATGTATGGTTTGCTCAAACCAATACTGGAAATTTGGCAAAATTTGATCCTCTTACTGAAACTTTTACAGAATATGAAAATCCAATTTGGCCACCCAATGGAAGATCAATGATGTGGGGTATTGATTATTCTCCTGATGGAACTCTTTGGTATACTGATGAAACTTTTGATTCTGTTTGGAGATTTTCACCTTCTAATGAACAATATCAGAGATTACCATATCCTTCTGAAGGTGACTCTCTTCCTCAAAAATTAAAAGTTGATGGTTCACAAATCATTGTAAATGATTTTACTGGAAATAAGATAACTTTCTTAGATCCTACTCAGTCTGATGAAGATTTGAGTTATCTTAGTCTACCATCACCAGTTGATGATTCTGTCACCGGTGACTTTGCTATTGATTCTAATGATGACATCTGGTATACTAACTGGCTATTTCAACAGGGCGGAATATTGGTAAAATTTGATCAAGAAGGCTATCGTGGTTCCTTTGCAGACACTGGTGAAGAATTTTTACCACTGTTTGATTATATCGATATTACACAACTACCTGAAGATTTACTGACTCCTAATGGAGCAGTAGCTACGGATGATGGAAAAATTTGGCTTGCTGATACATCAAGTTCACATTTCTTTAGCTTTGATCCTGAAAGTGAAATTTTTACCAAATATGTGACCTCTGATCCTACTTTTCCAACGTATGGTAATTCTAGTGGAATAATAAAGACTCCAATATCCAGGCCGTACTGGGTTGAGACCAATGATTTAGGACAATTAATTTTTAATGAACAGACAGCAAATAGAATAGCTGTAATGGATCCAAAATCTCAATCTTTAGTTGAGTATTTTGTTCCATCCATGAATCCTAGTTGGGGAGATTGTGGCGATATGGATAATTGCGGTCTTGCCCAAATCTTTGATTTTACAGTAGATGGCAATAAAATTTGGTTTACTGAATGGGTGGAAAACAACATCGGTGTAGTCGATACCTCAATAGAACTTCCATTAGATATCGAATTAGAATCAAATACCATCTCTCTTGAAGCAGGCCAATCCAGAGATCTGACCTTTGTTATCTCGCCTCAAACTTCACAAGATCTGTCTGATGTGTCATTGATATTATCTGACACTCATGAATTCTTGAATGTGAACACTGACCCTCAAACTCCAAGAACATTCCAATTAGATTTTGATGCTCCAAGACCAATCACAGCTCAAATTACAGCATCTAATGATGCAATTATTGGAACATACAAAGTTCTTCTAGGGGCTCAGACAGATGAAGTCTCAATAAGTAAATTCGTAACAATAATTATAGAATCGTGATACCACAATTAGACTCTCAAATCGGAATCTCTGTTTATAGCACGGCCTTTGAAGGAATTGGCGGTAAGATCCGGGTTTATCCTGAAGATTTTGAAGTATCGGAAGTAATTTCTGAAAAGTCTCTAAAGTTGATTATAGCAAAAAGTGATTATGCCGTTTACAAATTAAAAAAGAAAAAGATTGATACTAATCATGCACTCTCAGACGTGTTCAGAAAAACTGGATTGAGACTAAAAGCACTTGGGTTGAAGGACGCATCTGCAATTACTGAACAATTTGTTTGTTCTAATAATAAAGGAAAAAATGTTGACAATTTTGTTTCAAAGAAATATTCTCTCAAGAAGATCGGCTATGTAAAAAAACCTCTCACAAAAAAGGATATGATTGGAAATCATTTTAAAATCAAAATTCATTATTGCAAAGGTAATATTTCTGAATTCAAAGAATATGATAAAATCCTAAATTTTTATGGATATCAAAGATTTGGTTCAAAAAGACCTGTTACTCATTTAATCGGTAAAGCTATGTTGCAAAAAAATTTTGAAAAAGCAGTAGAATTAATTTTATCTTTTACTTCTCCTTTTGACTCCCAAGAAAATAATGAGATCAGAGCAAAATTAATTGATAAATCAAACCATGAAAAATATTTTGATCAAATTCCACCACAAATGGACATCGAACGAATAGTTTTACGAGAAATGATAGATAGCGAAGATTCACAAAAAGCAATAAGAAAAATTCCGTTATCTCTTAGAAGATTTTACATCCAGGCGTACCAATCATTTCTGTTTAACTGTACTTTGAGTTCTGCTTTTTCAGATGGGGAAAATCTCCTAGAGTCTCATGAAGGTGATGTTTGTTTTGATTTTAAAGGGATAATAGGAAAATACTCTAATGGTGTTGATCAGCGTCTTGCAATTCCCTTTGTTGGGTACTCTTACTACAAAAAAACTCGATTTGATTACCAAATTTCGAAAATTCTGGATTTTGAGGAAATTTCTCCAAAAGATTTTTTCATAAAAGAAATGCAAGAGGTTAGCAATGAAGGTGGTTTTAGACAGGCAGCTGTTTCGTGTTCAAACTATTCAACTAATAAAGATGCACTGGAATTTACTCTTTCTAGAGGATCCTTTGCTACGATTTTGCTACGTGAAATAATAAAACCTCCAGATCCCTTAATAGCGGGTTTCTAGGATCTTACGGCGAGGTTTCTTTAAGTTACGCATTTCTAAACTTCAATTATATTGGTCATCGCATACATGTTGATAAGTTGTGAAATAGGAGAGGAGCAATCAATTTATTCCATACTAATAAAAATTCCTGAAATAACCGATTGTCTAATAACTTATGGAAGCTACGATATTGTGGCAAAATTTGAAACGTCGTCTATTCAAGAGATGAATGATGTTATTAGCTTTAAAATCAGACGTATGGATAACATTAGAAATACTATTACCCTTCGAGTAATAGATTAACTCTTTAGAATGAATTTTATTACAATTCCCCCACCTGAAATAATCGCACCTAAAACGCTAATTTGAATTCCATAAGTTATCCATTCTGGATTTGCATACATAAAAGAAGATTCTGGACCTACAATGGATTGTCCCTGAAGATGAAAAATTATGCCCAAACTAATAACTATTATTCCTATCGTTACAATGATTCCACTAATTCCCATCTTTCTTTGTACACATATGATGCAAAAAAGGGTTGATGGAATTGATAAGTTAACCAAATGATTTTTTGATTTAGTCTTTAATGGTTTTCTGAAGAGTTTCATAAATGTATAATTGGGCATATGATGTCTCAGAATCTCCTAGTCGTAAATATCTCAATTTGATTTTGTTTTTATCATCTGCTTCTCTAGCGATTTTACTATTTTTGATTTTTTTTCCTCAAATTAATGCAATCAACAACGAATCCCCAATACTGATTAACCTCATGTTTATTCCTGCAATGACTGTTGGTTTTCTTTATGGGATGAGAATCACGGAGCGTGCTGTAAAACCATCTGAAACAAGAAGTCCTTTAAAGAGGTCAACTGTAAAAATATTTTTGTACTTTTTTGTGATAGGAGGTTTGTTTAGTTCAGTAAATTTTGCAATTAATGGCGGAAGTATTATGCCACAAATTGACATTGCAGAAGTAGGTTTACTCCCATGGGTAAACGAATTTGTAACTGCAAATGGGGGTGCCACTTTTTTAATAATTAGTAGTATAACACTGATGGCAGCTGCTACAAAGAAAATTGTTGGGATGAATGCTGGAATCTTAAATAGATTGGTGACCTTTGTTGGAACTTTTGTATTTTTTTCAATGCTTGCATTAAGCTTCACGGACTCTGATCCTACCTTTTCAAGCATTTTTCTTTATACCTTTTATCAAGCAGGTGTTGTTGGTGGTGCGTTTTTTACTATGAATAGACTGACAAAAAATCTTAACAGTATGGAAGACTTTGCAAACGGCTATTAGAACTTATTTCTCCAAATCTACATAAACTCCAGAAATCTCGGAATTTATTCTACTGTGATATTTTTCACACCCTTCTGTTTTAAAGTCGTTTTCTTTGCATTCATTAAAATGAAATGTATTGTCTCTTTGCATGTTATCTGCAAACAATACATTACCTCCAATTGCCAAAGCAATTAGCCCGATAGTTGCCAAGCTTGCTGATACCAAAATCATTGCATATCCAACTTGACGATGATTGTGAGAATCCTTCATCCATCCAAAATCCATCGCCCTTGAATTTATTCTTTTCAAGGATTAGATCTACTCAAAAAATAGTCTACTCTAGGAAAAACAGAAAAGATAGGAGTTATTACTACATTCAGTGAGCATACAAATTCTTCAATATGAGTTTCTAGGACCTATAAAATTAGATGAATGGGGCCCTCCTATGGAAAAAGTCGTTTATCTCATTTTTTCAAGAAAAAAAGACTCCTTTAACATTATCTATGTAGGTGATTGTGAAAAAACAGTTGAGAAAAACTTTTTCGAGAATAATTCGACTTTTAAGTGCTGGCTTCAAACTGCAGGTTCTGAGGATTCACTTTATCTTGCGATTTTACCCATGTTTGATTCAAGTGAATCCAAAAGAAAAGGAATTATTAACAAAATTCTAGTTCACTATCATCCAACATGTAATGCATCTGATGTTGTGGAAAAAAAACCAGACTATACCATTCGTTCAAAATTTGATTTGGAATCAAAAAATATCTCTGAAGGAAAATTAGATGAATCCAATGAGAAAATTCCATGTCCTTGCTGTGGTTCTGAAATGAAGGTAAACCAAGTTCTCGAAAATACTTCAATTCTAAAATGTATTGAATGTGGTATTAGTGATACTCGATTAAATTCATGATCTTGTTTTGTTTTGAACTTCAAATAAATGTAAAGTCAACAAGTCAATAGCTTTTTTCAAATGTTCAAATTCATTGATTGAATGAATCTGTCCTTCTACCAGAACTCTTAGTACTTTGACAGAATTTTTTTGAAACTCATCTTTAGACACAATCTCCATGGCATTAATCTTGGAAAGTAGGTTGTCTAGTTCTTTTTTCATTTCTTCAGATGGCACATGTTTTTTCATATTCTAAAAGGAATAATTTTTGATATATGAATTATGGTTATAGCAAGTCCTCATCTATCTTTTGAATCGGGTCTACATATTGCTGACATGTACAAGTTGGGATTTTACATTTGCCTACTTTCATTAAAGAATAGGTTGTATCAGAAGAAATATGAGCTTCATCTGTATGGTGGCAGAGGCTACAATTCATGTTTTTTCTAGTTTTTTCCATTATTTAAGCCAGAAGTCTGTACTATGGAATTAGAACTGCTCTTGCCTCAATTTTTGAATCTTTCAATTTTTTTAAAACTTCGTTTGCTTTTTCCAAAGGATATTTTTCTGATATTACTTCTAGATTTTTTTCATTACATATTTTAATTACCTGCTCCATGTCTTTAGTTGATCCAATTAAAGTACCTCGAATTGTTTTTTCTTCAAATGCCACAAATGATGGATTATCTCCAATTGTTGCAATAACAATAGTGCCTCCTTTTTTCACTGATTTTATTGCAGAATCGGTAACAATATCAGCTGGTGCAAAAACTATTGCTGCATCAAGTAATCCCTGTTTTTCTCTGATGTTTTTTAGAAAGTTTTCTTGTGGTTCTGAGAATTTCATTGCGTCAATTGATCCTAGCCTTTTTGCAACATCTAGGTGATTTTGATTCCTAGAGAAAGCAACAACATCACATCCTTCGATTTTGGCAAATTGTACTGCCATATGCCCCACTCCTCCAATACCAAAAATGCCGATCTTTTTGCCTTGATATGGGTCTACAGCTTTTACTGCTTTGTAGGCGGTAATTCCTGCACAAAACAAAGGAGCTGCATATTCTGGTTTCATATTTTCTGGAATCTTTGTGGCAAAATCCTCGATAACAGTAATGTATTCTGTGTATCCTCCTTTGAAAGATTCTCCAGTTATTATAGATGATTCACAAAGATACTCTTTTCCTTCTTTGCAATACTGACAATTTTTACAAGCTTCTAATAGAGGAGTAATTCCTGCTCTATCTCCAACTTTAAACTTTGTAACATGCTTTCCTATTTCTACAATTGTTCCCACTACTTCGTGGCCAGGGACTGCAGGAAGTGTAGGCGGGATACCAAGATCTTTCCAATCGCCTTCAATTCCGTGTAATTGAGAATGACATACTCCGCATGCTTCTATTTTTATTAAAATTTGATTTTGTTTTTCTATTTGATGTTTGTTAATATCTAATAATTTTAATGGATTAGTTTCAATTGGAGCACATTCAGATAGAACCATTGCTCGCATTTTTTCCATATTTTCCGGTTTATTCTTAGGAAATTTTAACATTACCAAATTCCACTTATTTTATCATTCACATCTTTTTCTCATTCAATAATTTGAAGATGTATAAGGTAGCAAATCTTATGGAGAAAAAATGTCTAAAAAAGATAATTGGACTGAAAAAGATGAAGTTACCATAAAGGCCATCATTGTAAATATGATAAATCAAAAACAAATGTTTAGAGATCTAGGGGAAGGTGGTGAACTCCCACAATCATTTAACATTCAAAATACAAAAAACTATGTTCTAGGTATTTTTACAGGAATCGTTATCAATCTTTTTGCAACATACTGGGTTGGTGAACATGAAACAGGACTATTTCCTGAGGATTTGAAATATCTATATCATAAAATAGCTTTATCTAGTGATATGATTATTGAGGGAATATTTGAATAAATTAATTGATTTTTTAAAACTGTGATATTTTGGAAATATTTGATTTGTATTTTTTTATTTAAATCATGCAAATAGAAACATTAGTAAAATATATGTCAAATTGACAGCTACCCTATGCCTGAAGAAATAACTCCTGAAGACCTAGAGCGTGTAACCTTGCTAAAATTAATCACAAATTCAAAGCAGGAATTCAATAAACTTTCAGTTACTCAGTTAACACGCTTGCAAGAGCTACTTGAAAAAAAAGATTATAGTCATGACAAAAAAGCTCACAAATCCAAATTAAAATTATTGGGAAAAATCAACGTTAGGCTTTATGAACTAGGCGAGGGACGTTCTATTATTTAGATTGCCGATTTTAATTAGGTACAAATAGTAAAAAGAATTTATGGTATCGTGGCAAAAAACCATCTTGCAAATGAAACCAGTCCATACCTTCTTCAACATGCAGATAATCCTGTTAATTGGTTTGCATGGAATGACGTTTCCTTACAAAAAGCTCAAGATGAGAACAAACCCATTTTTCTTAGTATTGGATATAGTGCCTGTCATTGGTGTCATGTAATGGCCCACGAATCATTTGAAAATTATGATGTTGCTAAATTTATGAATGATAA
>JAOTYR010000023.1 GCA_029861785.1 Candidatus Nitrosopumilus sp. | reverse complement strand
TGACGATTACATCATAATTTTTCATAATTATTATTCCGACGATTCCTTTTTGCGGAGTGTGTTGATTTCAATATGGGGCCAACGAGTGGTACCGCCATCAGTGCCAAATTGAAACTCAAAAAACTGAATCTGTTCGTACTGTAACTGAAGAATTTCTTTTCCGTCTTCAATTACCGTTTCGATCCACATGCGAAAATTCATTTCAGTCACTGGAGTAAACCGTTTTACAAAGGGAATATTTAAAATACCGCCTTCGGGTCCGCCTTGTTCACGTGTGGTCAATTCTATCAAAACGTAACTCTTGATGTTCTGATCTTTGATAGCATCACGTAAACGAAGATCAGGGCGAACAGAGTAAGGGTACAACTCGTGTGCAAGAATTCGTTGAGTATACGTCTTGTTTCCAGTAGGGTCTCTTTCAGCTAGACTGGAGTCGTTTACCCAGGCAGGTGCCGGTTTATCAAGATTTATTGGGCTGTCAGTTATTGTACCCGCCAGTCCCATACTAGTGGATATGGAAAGAAAATCAGGTTGCCAGGCGGCAATTCCTTCTGGAAACTCGGGTTTCCCTTTTTTTTCCTCAGAGTCTTTTCCTAACAGTAAAATGGTGCTGCCGTGAGGGATTGTGCCACTACGGGAAATTGAGTAAGCTGGAACATAGTTTGGGCCATCTACCCCGTCTCCCGAAGAGAGTTCAGGGTATCCGATATCTGTCATGATAGACTCATTATCAGCAGGATGATTGTACAAGTCGTTAAGCCAAAGGTACATTCCATTTTCCACGTGGAGACCGTTACCTTCCAAATCTTGAATGCTCTGGTCATACTTCACTGCTCCACAAAATTGCTCATTAGTACCGCCACGGTTACGAACGCCTTCTGGAACCAGTGTGAAAGTGAGCTCCTCGGTGTAATTCTCGCATAGAAAGTGAAATTTTCCTGGAATGGTTTCTGGGTTAGAACCCGGAGATGGCATGCAAATAGTAAAGTCCCCACCACGTTTTGTTATTTTTAGGGTTGAAGTTTACCCAGGTTCCCTCAAGTTGTTTTAGTATTCCATAATCTGCCGGCTTTTTTAAAACTTCAGGAGAATATTTTGGCGGCGTGGTTGTCATTTAATTATCAAATTGTTAATGTATGAGGTTAGTGATAAATATTTGTGATTTTTTTGGTTATTCTAAAGTACTACTTTAAAATTAATGTTTAGAGTAATTCGTATTTTAGAAACCCATTTTTTGAATATCATGAAAAAAATGAATTTATTAGAGAAATAAAAATAAAAACATCATTTCAAATAGGAATCCTTTTTTTGAAATAATATATTATTCAGCCTAAATCAATTTTTAGCCTTAATAGTCACCTAGAAAACTAGACTATATTGGTAAATATCTAAGTCTAAATTGAATCTAAAAATTAAAAAATACGCTGCAGCCATTTGATTTTATAACTAAATAGAAACTTTTTTTGTTCCTAAAATGGTTAGAGCATTAAACTAATTTGATGAATCCCAACGGGCAACCACAAACTTGAAAATTTTAATCGAGTTTGATTAGTGGACATAATTAAACCAAGTCTTGTCAAACTCTATTCAACAAACAGGAGGGTTTGTAAATAAAATAAATGATAGCCTAGTCTAATACAATTATTCGATAAGACAGATTTTTGAAAAATGGATTAATTCAGGCACGATTTTTATAAAAAAGCCCTAGTCAGTACCGATTATAACGAAGTTTATAGTTGAAAATTCACTTCTTTGGAAAGAAACGATCATAGTAGCGGAACAAAAACATACCCTTTTTGGTTTTTAATTTCTATGATTCCAGTTTGTGTTTTTTTTAATACAGTTAATGATTGAATATTTTCCCCTACTGGTGCTATCAATAAACCATCTAAAGCAAGCTGATCCAATAATTTTGAGGGGACCTCCCTACATGCTGCAGTTATCATTATCCTATCAAAAGGAGATTCCTCAGGAAGACCTATTCTTCCATCACCATGAATTATTTTTACATTTTTTATTCCCAATCTTTTTAAATTATCTTTTGCAAAACTTGCAAGTTTGGCATGACGCTCAACTGTGAAAATTTTGCCATTACCTACAAGATTTCCAAGTATTGAGCTTTGCCATCCAGAACCACTTCCAATTTCTAAGACTTTTTGTCCTTCTCTAAGATCTAGCCATTCGGTCATTCTTGATACTACTGATGGTTGAGAAATAGTTTGATTTTGTAAAATCAAAATTGGTTCATTTTCATAAGCTTGGTCTTGCATAGATTCAGGTACAAAATAATGGCGCGGTATTTTTCTAAATGCCGATTCCACTTTACTTTCTTTGAGAAAACCTGTATTTTTCATAATCTCAATTAGAGAATCAAGTTTCAATTGAAACTTTTTATCAGAATCACTCTTGTTTAAAAAATTCATTTTAAAGAAATTATTTTACAATCATTACGGGAATTTTTGATTTGTGAACAACATGATAAGAGACACTACCAAGCAAAATTTCTTCTGCATGTCCTTCTCCTCTAGAACCCATTATGATAAGATCAATAGAGTTTTTTTTGTTATGAGCAAATTTTATTGTGTCAAAACCAGGATTTCCTTTGATTATTTTAGAATCAAAACTTATTCTATTTGCTTTACAACGAAGACTAGCTACCTCAATAATTTTTTGGCTTGATTTTGCTAATTTTTCTTCATATCCAATGGATTGTATTGAAGATAATGGTTTCATTAATTCAATAATAGATAATGATGAAACATCAGTTGGTATAACATAAAGAGCGATGATTTTTGATTTTGTAAATTTTGCAAAATTTATAGCGGTATTTAAGGCTCTAAAGGAGTTTTTGGATCCATCAATTGGAACTAGAATCTTACGAATTTTGGTTTTTTTTATTTTAAAACTCTTACTGCTTTGCATTTTCATTAATTATAATTACCAATAATCATTATTAAAACAATGTAAACTCTACTTTTTTTCAATCTCTGACATACTGAGGTGTTAGAGAGATTATCTGCTGTCAGTAAAAAGAGAACTCTTATTTTTAAGCATAAAATAGTTCTGTGTTTAGGCGGTTTGAAAAAGTATGTTTTGCTGAAAAAAAATTATTCAACTCCTACATTGTACAGTAAGGACAACTTTTATTCATATTGTGTACAAGAATCAAATCTTTTTTGTTTACAAACAATTGATAAAGTCTAATTTTTTGATCTTCATAATCTTAAAGTTCATAATCAATTACCTGTTCTGAGATTTTCAGCCATTATTTTCAAGACAAAAAATTAGATTTAATTTTAAATTTTTTAATCTAAAGTTTTTGGTAGTGTAATTCTGAAAACTGTTGGTGGGGAAGTTACTGAAATTGTACCTCCATGACTATTGATGATTGATTTGACGATTGAAAGACCAAGACCTGTTCCTCCTTGTTTAGTGGAAAATAAGGGATCAAAGATGGATTCAAGGTTTTTTTCAGTTATTCCACTACCTGAATCTTTTACCTGAATAATTATTGCATTATTTTTCTCAACTGAAATTTCAACGATTCCTGCATCATTAATGGACTGAATTCCATTCAAAATTAAATTAGTCAAAGCCCTTGCCAATTGGTTTACATCACATTGTAACTTTATGTCATTTTTTGGAACGATAATTTTGATGTAATTTGGGATAATTAATGAATCCAATGATTCTTTAATAATTTCAGAAAATTTTGTATTTTTTAACTGTAAATTTTGTTCTTTGGCAAAATACAAGATATCTTCCATTTGATAAGAAATTCTTGATATCGCACGCTGAACTCTATCAAAAACCTTTTCTTGTTTCTCATTTGCACCATATGAACTTTTGAGAAAGTGCATAGATGCAGAAATTACTGACAGGGGATTACGAAAATCATGTGCAAAACTAGCTGTAAGTTCTCCTAATGTTGAAAATTTTTCTTGGTTAATTTTTCTTTCAACAAATTGATTTAGTGCTTCTAAATTTTTAGAATTGAAACTCAAATTTTCTCTACGAAAATAAAAAAAGATTTTATCAAGTAGTAAATATTCGTCTTTATTTTTGTCAAAAGACAGTAAAAGAAGACCCATATTTTCAATAAATAATGTGGCTCTTTTGATATCACCATAATTGGTTACAGTGTATATTGGAGGGCCAATCTTTTGTTGATTGGCTGTTCTTGCTTCAAATCTATTAAATGCTTCTAGAGCAGAAAGTTCTGTTTCTTTTTGTGACAACAATGGAGTGATTTTAGATGAATATTTATATGAAAGTAATTTTCCTTTTTCAGATATTATTCCGATAAATCGAATATCTTCCTCTAGTTCTAAAACCTTCTTACAAATTTTTGTAGCAATAGTTTCAGTTATTGTTTGGGTATTGATATTCACGATTTTCAGATATTGTTATCTCTTAAAAATGATTTATAAATTATTGTTTATTGTTAAAATAAAATTTTTGTTTTAAACTTTGATTCAATTCTGAAGAGGTTAGGACCGTTTTTTGGAACAAAATAGTTTTCAGAGTTAAGGAATTTATCGACAGTCAGTAAAAAAGCAATCTTCCTGTTATACATGAAAATATACGTTTTGACTAACATACGACTTTGGTATGATTTGGTCAAATCAGGTAGTAAAAATTTCTAAATTTAAAAAATAAAAAAAAGGGAAAATCCCTAATTCATTAATTTGTATCTGGTTCATCAGGTGCGTCTGGTTCATCAGGAGCATCATTGCTTGAACCTCCAGATCCAGAGTTATCATTTGAACTTCCAGAGTCTGCAATAGCTAATTCTACTCCTCCAAATGAGGATAAGGCTATTGTAAAAAGTGCCAACGTTAATGAGGCTATCTTTTTGCTATCTGTTTTAGACATAACTTATCTAAGTAAAAAATACATTAAAAGAATGGGACGAATCTTTAATCATGGGTCTCAATTTGAGAATCAAGGCTGATAATTGGCATTAGAATTAAATTTGAAAAATAATTAAAATAAATTTCAGATCAGACACTTGTAATTTTTTTTGTATTGAAAATTTTCATCCTTCCCAAAAAATAATTTCAAAATTAACCAACTTTAGGACAACAAAAAGAGTTTAGAATATAAAATTATTCATCTGAATCTTGACTATCCACCTTTTCAAAAGTCATATCAGCTCTTTTACATGACT
This sequence comes from Candidatus Nitrosopumilus sp., assembly GCA_029861785.1. Taxonomy (GTDB): domain Archaea; phylum Thermoproteota; class Nitrososphaeria; order Nitrososphaerales; family Nitrosopumilaceae; genus Nitrosomaritimum. The sequence goes on along the minus strand of JAOTYR010000023.1, from coordinate 11,164 downwards.
CACATTTTTCCATTAGACCAAATTCATTCCTGTACTCACCTTTTCCATCACATCTAAGACAAGTCAATATGTTCTAATTTACTTTGGTGCGCATTAAGGTTTCATGCCTCAAATTCTTTCCAATATTTTTCCATCAAATCCGAAGGACTTCGGGATATTTCGCTATTACCTTTAGATTCAATTTAGGTGTCATAATTTTATTTTTGTAGTACACAATCTATACAAACAACAAAAAAATAAATTTTACTTCATTCTTCCTAAAAAATAATTTCAAAATAGCTTACAGATTATTTCCGGAAAATTATCTTTGGCACCTTTTCACCAATAAATAATAAGTTCATACCTAACATTAAACCAAATATCATACTTGAATATATTACAGTAGAATGTTTAAAATAAAAAATCAAAATATCATAGCTAGCAATAGGGACAATTGCCATTGACAATAATATCACCAAAAATTTAATACTATACTTGGCTGGTTTATTTTTAATAATCTTCATTTGTCGTGATTGGTTACCCAGTATCCGATTTGTTTCGGCCATTGATTTCTATTGGTCCAATGAATTTAAAGAATTACTACATAATGCTACTTACATTTTTTTAATCTTTTTTACCTCTCCTCAAAAAATAATTTAGGTCTATTTTAAAAAAGAATTAAAAACAAAAACCTACAAAATTTATCGTTGAAACAGGAAGAAACTTGTCCTCATCTGACAATCAACAATACTATGTGTAAATTCTGTGGAAGACTTCAATGTGATCTTTGTAGAAAACAACACGAAAAACACCATATTGCTAATAAGGATAAAGAATTATTCATTGAGGGAAACGATTTTTAATTAAATTTAGAAGAATTCGTTAAGTTTCAATACATTTTATTTGCAATTTTAATTCTAAAAATAATTTCAAAAATGTAGTCTAATAGGATTATCCTGTGTAGAATATACGAAATATTTTGCATGAAATTATGAAAAGATTTTTGTTTCTGATTAAAAAATAGAGAAAAAATGAACAGGTGTACAGTATCATTTCCATCTACTTTTTGTTTAAGATATTTGTAATAACTTCATGAGCTTCCAAGAATTTCGTGAATGTCAAAGCTGTAAAAAATATGGTTATAGCATTCCATTAAAACTTGAAGAATCTGGTCGTTGGGTTTGCCCTATGTGTGATTATGATTACTAAATTTCAATCCTGGGCCATTTCTCACATTATTTAATCTAAATTACAAAGAGTCTATTTTGATTTTGAATCCTAAGAGGCTAGGATCGTTTTTGGAGAACAAAAATGAGCCTATTAAGTTTCAGAATATTTTATTTTTAAATTTGGATTCAACTCCATGGGGATTTATCCTCCATTTAGGTGGACAATAGTCTAAGATGTCTTTTGGAAATGGATTTACAATAATCCTAGTCAAGTTTCTGGTAATGCATCAAATTCTTTTTGCTTACTTTCCATCCACTTTTTCATGCCCTCAGGATCGTTCACAAGTTCCTTCATTTCTTTCATCGCATTGATGTGCTCCTCGTCACCTTTTCCGTACATCTCCATGCCATGCTTTTTACTCATTTTTGCCATTTCCTCAAAAGTTTTAGCATGAAATTCTATATCACAAGATCCACCAAGTTGTTTACAAGTCATTGTTTTCATAATTTTTTAGAAATTGTACAGGATTTAAAAATAATTGCGTAATTTATTCAAATTTTAAAACAATTCTAAAAATTTGTTCCATTACACCCTTCCCAAAAAATAATTTCAAATAACATTCCAGCTAAATTATTCATCTTCTTGTAGTGTTCTACACCTACAATTTGGACTATGCTCTTCTGTAATTTTATTTCAAAATTATTACACAAGATGAATATTTGTAATTTTAATCTCAAGGAGATAGATCTTCTTTGAAAAACTCATAGTTTTAAATTTGATAAAAAATTGAGGAAAAAGGACTATTCCTTTTCAAGATCCTTTATCCTTTCAGAAACACCTTGTGCCTCTTTTTCAAGATAGTCTTTGTATTCATTTAACATTCCTATCCTTTCTTCCTTAGTGAGGAAGCTTCGTGCTCTTTGTACACTTATACCACAGCAACTATTACCCAAACAATCACCTCCTGTTCATTAATATCGGACATACGATATGTATAATTTAGAATGTATTTATATATATCGGATGACCGATATAAGCTGTGATAAAGAATGAATGATGAATCGTGTGACATGAGGGGAATGCTTGGATTTCTTATCTTATTTTTAGTATCAAAAAAACCAATGCATGGAAAAGAAATTGCAGATGAAATTGCTAAAAGGAAAGGTGAAAAACCGAGCCCAGGAACCCTTTATCCTGCAATAAAAAATCTAAGAGAAGCAGGATTTCTAGAGGAGAAAAAAGAAGGTAAGACAATTACATACGCCCTCACCCCATCAGGAAAGAAAGCCCTTACAGTTGCAAAAAGAAAGTTTTGTAACATATTTTTAGGAGTTTTTCCTTGATTATCCATTTGTAAGTCTGTTTCCTCCTAAAAAATAATTTAAGAATTACGAGTTATTGTAAAATGATAAATTAGTCGAGATAAAAATTCTTTATCGTATACTAAACTAACGAACGATTTGCATCTGTCTAATATTGGAATTTGGCTTGCCAGTTGTTTGTACCATCTTTTAGTAGATCAAACAGGGGAAAAGTAGGACAGTATTTGTCTCCTGGACCAAAATCATCACGGCCAACTCGTATTATCTTCTCATTCTCTTTGTAAAATACGGACACTCCAGGTAATAGCATTCCATCTTTTTCAAATCCCATATCTTTTGCCAAAGTTGTTCCTTTAGTTGAGACCATCTGAAACTTCCATCCTCTAGAGGATGCAAATTCCATCTGTGTTGCAGGGTCATCAGGTGATGAAACTGCAAATGAAGAACGATCTTGCAAATGAGGAAATAAACCGTTAAAACCATCTGCCCACATCGTACAGTATGGACAGCCAGTTCCCATATTGTGGACTAGAATAAGATCATTTTTTTGGCCAAATAATTTAGAGAGATTAATTTTTTGGTTATTAGAACCTAATAGCTTATAGTCTTTTACTTGCTCTGATAGTTTTTTTGTTCTTGACATATTTTTAAAGAAAAATTTCTAGTATTTTAATTAAAAATTTAGAATTTTATTACAATTAATCCAATAAAAGAATATTCAACTTTGGAAATTAGGAAAAAAAGAAAAGTGAGTTAAAACTCACTGGATTCTACTAGGTTTGGTTTGAGTTGATGGTGTTTTTTCTGCCAAGGCTGAGATGTAAAAAAGATCATACACCTCACTGTCAGCACCAGTTGCAGTTCCGGTAACATAGTACAAGTTTCCATCTTGGAGATCAGAGATTTTTTCACCTGAGATCTCTATATCATAGAATTTACCATCCCTGTTTTCAACTGTACCAGATGCATCAATTGACTTCATGTTAGGACTCGCTGAAATCTGCCAAGTATCAGGTATTACAGAGAAGTTGAGACGAGTGTCATATTTTCCAACAATGAATACTCCGCGTTTTACTTTGTATTCTGTATGAGCGTCAACATCTGTAGTTTCTGATTCTTGCACAATTCCCATTCTAAAATGAGAACGCCATCCTTGATCATCTTCCCCTACAGCAACACCTGTTCCCACAAGAAAGGTATGTGGACCCAATGGTCGCTCAATTGCCTCAGTTTCAAGATCTAAGACTTGAGCAAATGCTGTGCTGTAGGTTACTGATACTGATAGTATTGCTGCCATCATTATCAATCCTGCATAGATTGTTTTGTTTTGGTTTGTCATTGCAGAGTAAAAGACATTTTGAATAAAAGGGGTTGTTAAGCATTGTAAGCTAACAATGTTACCTTAGTTTTTGTAGCAGGTTTTAATAACTAATTTGATTGCAAAGTCTAAAATAAAACCTATTCTCCTGAATAATAATCCTGTTCAACTTTTTTTGCAATTTCAAAAATTTTCTCTCCCGGTAATTGAGTTACACAGTCTCGAATCCACAAATCATCCAGATACCTCATCTTGTCAGCATCCTCTTTTGGCATTGTCTCAAAATTGATTTCAGAATATTTTACTTGAACTTTGAATCCCTCTGCTGCTATTGTTTCACATTTTTTTTCTAACTCTATTTGTTGGGGTTCATTGTCGATTGAAGTAAAAGCTTGCATTGCAAGCGATCCTAAAACAGCAGATGCTATTGCAACAGTTATTGCCAGAACAATAATTGATTTCACACGCAATAAAGTCGGTGATTGTATATGAATTATTGTCAATTTAGGGTCATTTCTGAGAATACCCAAATGGTGCGAAAATCAATGTTTTTTAAACCCCTAAGGGCCTAAGCAGACATTGTCAGAAACTGAAGCTCAGATAGAAGAAACAGAGACCAAAGCAGAGGAAAAAGAAGCTCCAGTAGAGGAAATCAAAACTGAAACTAAAGTAGAATCTAAAGCCGAAGAAAAGGTAAAACCTGAGCCTGAGACAAAAAAAGAAGGTCCTTTAAAGTGGGGAATTGCTCATATTTACAGTAGTTATAATAATACAATTATTCACATGACTGACCTCACAGGTGCTGAAACTGTAGCACTTAGTTCTGGCGGAGTCCATGTCAATGCTGACAGATACGAATCATCACCATTTGCAGCAATGAAGGCTGCAAACACTGTGATTGAATCTGCCAAGACCAAAGGATTTACAGGATTTCATATTAGAGTCCGTGCAGTTGGAGGAGTAGGTTCTAGAGTACCAGGTCCAGGTGCACAAGCAGCGATTAGGGCACTAGCCAGAGGCGGATTTAAAATTGGAAGAATTGATGATGTAACACCAATTCCTCATGATACCACCAGAAAGAAAGGCGGTAAACGAGGAAGAAGAGTCTAAGCATCTACAGCTTTAATCTTTACATTACAACCTTTTGATGCAAAGTAGTCTGTCATGAACTTTGTAAATTTTTCAGTTGGACTGCTCCATTGATATTTTTCAATCATGTCTGAGAATTTTTTTTCGATTCTGTCTTGCAAATCATCTTTGATTGCAATTTTAAAAAATGTCCAACCAAATTTTGAATATGGCTCACTTAGAGCATAACCGTTTACACTACCAACTAGAGTTTCAAGATGAGACATTGCCATTTTTACTGCAAGCTTGTCATCAGAATAATTTTTGGTGCTAATCTCAAATGTACTTGCCATTATTCATCATTTTTTTTAGCATTTAGTTTTTCAGATAAAGATACAAACTTTCCATCCTGTTCTACGTTAATCTTTGTGTTCATTCTCACATTGAGTCCAATCGTACGGAATAGTGATAATAATTGTCCGCCATCGACTTGTTCATTAAATTCACCAGATAGAATTAATTTTGCAAGCTGGTCAATTACACTTCTAGTTTCAATAGGAAATTGACTCTCTGCATTTTGCAATACTTCTTCTCCACGAAAGCCCAGAGATTTTACAACAATTTCTCGAGGGCTGGCTTTTTTTCCCTCTTCTTGATCTTCAGCAGGTTTAGTCTGTTTAATTGTAGAGATATTTTTTTGCATTTCTGCAAGCCTTTTTGCCTTTAATTTTTCTAGTTCTAGATCATCGTCATTCAACCTTTAATCACACCTATAGGCACTAATTTTGCCACTTTGGTGGCTATTCCCAAGTCGTGTGAGACATTAACTACTGCATCAACGTCTTTGTAGGCCTGAGGAGTCTCCTCTACCACCCCATCTCTAGTCAATGCTTTAATGAATATCCCTTTATCATTTAATGATTTTTTGACATTATCTTCAGTGAAATTTCTTCTGGCTTTTGAGCGAGACATGGTTCGTCCTGCTCCATGAGCTGTAGATCCAAAACTCAGATTCATAGAGTTTGGTTGTCCAAGTAATATCCAGCTTGCAGTACCCATAGATCCGGGAACTAGTACCGGTTGTCCAAGATGTCTATACTTTAAGGGAACTTCTTCTCGGTCTGCTGGAAATGCTCTAGTTGCGCCTTTTCTGTGAACAACAAGCTTTCTTTCCTTTCCACTTACCTTATGTTTTTCAACTTTGGCAATATTATGTGCAACATCATAAACTAGCTTCATATCCAAGTCAGATTCTGTTTGATTGAAAACACGTTCAAATGATTTTCTTGTCCAGTGTGTAAGCATCTGTCTGTTACTCCAAGCATAGTTTAGTGCTGCAAACATTGCCTTTCTGTAAGACTCTCCTTCTTCAGAAGTGTTTGGAACACATGCAAGTTCTCTGTCATTTAGATGAATATCATATTTGTCTAGTGCTTGCTCTGATACTCGCAAATAATCACTGCACACTTGATGTCCAAATCCTCGTGAACCACAATGAACTAAAACTGTAATTGTTCCCTTTGTTATTCCCATTTTCTCTGCTGCTTCCTCATTATGAATTTCTGCTACTTTTTGTACTTCAAGAAAATGATTTCCTGATCCTAAACTTCCAAGCTGTGGTAAACCTCTTTTTCTTGCCTTGTCTGAAATTTTATTTGGATCGGCATTATCAATTTGTCCGTTTTCTTCACATACTTCAGCATCATGAGATGAACCATATCCATTATCAATTGCCCAATTGACTCCACGTGTAAGGACCTCATCTAGTTGTGAATGATTTAGCTTTACTGAACCCTTTGAGCCCACACCCGAAGGAATAGAGCTAAACAAATCAGTCACCAGTTCTTTTAGTTTTGAGCGTACGATAGCTTCAGTCAAGTTTGAACGGAGTAATCTAACTCCACAATTAATGTCATATCCTACACCACCAGGGCTAATCATACCTTCTTCTGCATCCATAGCAGCCACGCCGCCAACAGGAAATCCATAGCCTTCATGACCATCAGGTAACACTATGCTATGTCCTACAATTCCTGGGATAGATGCCACATTTTTTGCTTGCATGATTGTTCTATCAGTTAGCATTTTTTGGAGTAGTGCATCATTTGCATAGATTCTTACTGGAACTTTCATTCCAAGGTTTGAATCAGCTTCAATTTCATATTGATTTTCAGCAATTTTTTTTGGGGTAATGGTTGACATGTATAATGGTATGATGTCCTCTACAGACAATTTAAATCCTAAGTAGAGTTCTAACTTCGGATAAAGGATTGGTATCTTGGATTATTTTCCAAAAATTCTTTAGTGTACAGAGCTTGCAGATATTATGAAAAAGTGTCAGTGTTACATGTGTCAATGTCCAAATGAGATTAAAGAATTTGGTCACAGATATGAAGAAGAAAACGCCATAGTTGAGGCAGAGTTTGAGCATGATGCAGATAAGGTTGAATCAATTATTGATGAGATTTGTGAGTCTTGTGAGAAAGGACAACACAAAGGCCCGCCAAGATCATAAATTGCCAGAAAAGTTATAGTCCATTAAAGACAAAAAAATTCTAGATGGATAAGGACTTTCAAAATAAACACAACAAGGGACTAGACATGCTGCAGGATTACAAAAGTCATTTAGAAAAACAAGTTTTAGAACTAAAAAAACTAGATGAAAAGTCTGAATTTATGAAAAGTTGGAATGAAAATTCAATTAAAGAAAAACTAGAAGAAATCAAGATAGTAGATAAAATACTCAAGAGTTTAATTCGCTTCTAAAACGAGTTTTAGAAATAATTTATTTTTTAGTAAATTAATCAGATTTTAGGCACAATCTACTGATGATTTGTATGAATGATTTCTCAGTGTTGGTTAAATGCAGTATTGCCTTACTTTCATCATGCAATGGTGCAATACAGAATTAGAATCATTCAATTGTTTATCGTTTACCAGACCATAGGCAATCCCTAAAGATAGTATTCGTCTGTGCCATAGGAGTCATTTTGGCACCATTGCATTTTTCAATATTTCTAAAATGTATATACCTTAACTGATTAAATTTACAAAACATTAATCTTTACAGGCAATTTAACCTTGAAAATCTACAATACTTGAAGTGTTAACGAGTTTATCGACTGTCAGTAAAAAGTCTCCCCCCTCCCCTCGCAGGTACAAAAACCGCAACATAAATAAAGTAATGATCAAGCTTAGAAAATTTTGAATTTAAAAATAAAATAGAAAAAAGAGAATTAATCTCTGTTGGTTCTGTATTTGATAAGGTAAATTCCTGCACCTGCAATGCTAGCTACAGTTGGAATCATCCATACTGACATTGAGGTTAACCCACCAATGAGCAGTGCTGTTGAGTCCAGTGGTAAGAGTTCTCCTGCTACTTGTTCATCACTGGGTATTAAGGGGGTGACAGATAATTCTACAAAATCAAATGCAGTGTATGGTTCATTATTGGCCACAAAGTCAACTCTGAGCTTTCCATCCCAACCACCCACAGTTGCTGTAAAAACATCATCAAAACTCAAGGTAGCAAAAGCTGCTTGTACTAGACCATCCTGTCCTTGAGCATTGTTCTGAGGAGTTATATTTTGTGTGAATGTAGTTCCATTTGCTCTAGTAAACAGAAGACCAGCTGGAGTCACATCATAATCTCCAAACATAAAATTGAAAAAAATCGGTGTCCCAGGTGTTATGTCTGCATTTGCCACAAAGAAATCAAATTGAAATCCTGGTTGGTTTGGTAAATTTCCTGATGGTGGTGTTGGAAATGGACCGCCAGCACCGCTAGTTAAGGTGTTTGCATCAAACACATTTCCATTATTACTTGATGTGTCATAACTAGTTGAAAGCGAAATATCGGTAAAATCTGAACCTATTGTATTATTATCGGTAAATCCTTGTCCAGTAAGAGAATTCCCTGCAACCTCCACTGCTGCTCGGTTATCAAAATCATCTCCAGCTCCTGTTGCAACACTGCCTCCTAAATCTATATCCGGAAGAAAATCTCCAACAGTTGGAAGCATTTCTGCTGTAAGTACTCCGAGAGGGCCCACGTTTGCAGGTCCGTTATTTGCAGCTTGGAATCCAGCTCCTGCACCATATCCAAAACCATCAACATCTCCTATTCTTATTGCAGAAAATGAAGCTGCATGTGCAGCAGGGAAATACATAGTTGAGGTTAACACTAAAATTCCTAATAGAATTCCAATTTTCACAATAGTACACGAAAGCATTGAATAATTAGAGTTATGAAAGTGGTAGTCTAGATTAGATGTTCCATGTTTTAGGATTATTTTCCAAAAATCATGACTTGATCATTATCTCAAAGAAGTTACCATCATGTCTATTCTCAAAACCTTGTTTGTTTTGCCTTCTGAAAAGGGCGTGTAGGGACTTTTATTGACAGCCAATAAACTTGTAAACATTTCAAAATTGTCTAGGTTGTTCTTGGTTTTTCTCTTTGTAGGTTTTGTATAATTTATGGATACCAAATATCAATAAAATTACTCCTAAAATATAGAAATACCATTCAACACCTGTCACAATTGCCCAAACCCCTATGATGATGTAAGCTAGTCCCCATATTGGATGATTAAACAGTTTTTGTTTACCACCGGATTTTCGTATTTTATTTGATTCTTTGGATTCTATATTACATTTACAATTTGGACAATAACTAAGATTAGAATCAATTTCACTGCCACATTCAGCACAAGTTAGGTCATCTGCCATAGTTATTTTCAAAAAAGTATGAAAATAAGGATATTGCAGATTTTCACAATAACCCCTTGATTATATTTGGAAAATCAAATGTGTCATATGGCTTGTTATTGCTTATTTTGCCCAGCTTCGTTTGAAGATCCTGAGGATTTGTATGAGCACAGTCTTGTTTGTAAAGCAACATTGAAGAAAAAGAAATTATGAAATTATTTTTTGAAAGGATGAGAATTAAAAAAGGATAAATTTTGATAAAGACTAAATTTTACATGTTTTATTCTGTTAAGGCAAAATACAATGAAGAAGAAATGGGCCAATTTTATCAAAAACTAACTGATGGTACAATTCAAAATCAAAAACCAGACGGTTATGAGATAGTAAATTCTATGAAACGTGCAAAAATAACTACACCAAAAACAATTCAATGGTCAGAGATGTGTTTTTGTCCTACTCCATTAAAGCACGAACGTCAAACTGTATATGATAACTTTCTAATTGATTTTCAAACACAAACTATAGATGATTATATTGAGTTTAATGGACAATCGTTTTTTGATTTCTTAGAAAAGAAATTCAAAAACAAATAGGAAATTTAATTATTTTTTAGAATAAAAAAGAAAAAAAGAATAATTTTGAATCACAAATTTGAATTTTACTTGAATCATTTATCGTATATTAAACCAAGGATTTATGAGGCAGTCTAATCTACATAACGAAAATTTCATTTTCTTATACTGTAAAAATACAAAAAAGCACAGATATTGTAATAAAGGAAATTACATCAAAACTTTCAGATATTAAGTTTGGAGTCCTTGGGACATTAGACTTTAAAAAAATTTTTGTCAAAAAAGGAATTGATTATCCGCATGAATACAAATTATTAGAAATTTGTAACCCCCAAGCAGCAAAACAAGCACTAGAATCAGATCCCGATATTGGACTGCTACTCCCATATACAATTGCAGTTTATGAGAAAGAAGGAGAAAATTATATCAGTTTGGCAAGACCTACCACATTGTTATCTGTTGCCTCAAACACAGAGTTAGAATCTATGAGAATAGAGATAGAAGAACAACTAATTCAAGTAATTGAAAACTCAAAGTAAAAAGAACTATGGTCTAACTGTCTATTGATTTGCATCTCAATTGAATAAAATTTTTGGAATAGATTAAAGTTGATTTTTATTTAATTCAGCATAATTCATATTTACATTAATTCTTCTAATTTATTAACATCTGTTTGGGTTAATGAGTGATTATTACAAATAATAATCAGGATTGTATTAATATACTTTAAAGTCGTATATATGATAAAGGGGAGATGATGGTGGCATCGGTTGTTTCAAGTATTTCGGAGTTAACGTTAGAGGAAATGCTGTCTGATAGTTTGACGGATACACCATGTGTTTATCTTAATGAAGAAAGAGAAGTATGGGTTGCTACTGAAATGTGTGTTCAATACCTTGAATCAACAGTTGATTCAATTGTAATTCGTAATGATGAATTGACACCTGTGGGCATAGTTGGTGGATATGATCTTCTAAACCATATTCGAAAAAATCCAACGCGCGATTTTCAGTATGAAAATAAAG
>JAOTYR010000094.1 GCA_029861785.1 Candidatus Nitrosopumilus sp. | reverse complement strand
ATCAACTTCCCAAGAGGCAAAATGTGACAAAACTACAGTATCCATGAAATTCATGGAGCCACTAAAAGACAAAGTAATGGCAATAAAGGCAATCGATTATGCAAACAGAGACCAAAAGACTCATCTTAATGAAGGATTTGATATCGCAGGTGAATCACTAAACCCAATGCTTGAAAAAATGATTCCATCTAATGTAAGAAACCAAGGTCTACTCAAAGTCACCCAGGTTGAGAAGTACAGTCCATACTGGACTAGCGAGGATGGACGAATGTTTGAGATGAACAGTTTTGGCTCTTTCAAACAAATTAACCAGTCATTTGAGCGATTCCAAGACACTGGTGAACCATTTACCAGGCAACACTCAGCCTTTGGCGGGAAATTAGCCTACGAGCAGAACAGGGCAGTTGATATGTTTGACTCTAGTAGATTAATCTCAGAGTTGCCAGATAGTTTTGGATACCACTTTGAGATTCAAGAAAGAATGAATGCGGGACTAAAACAAGAGATGCTCTTGCAAGAAGAGATTGCAAAGGGAATCATAAATGAGATGGATAGACAGGACAGGCACTACTAGATAAAATTAAGATAAACAATCCATTAATTATTAAATCAAAAATTCCAAAAACAGATTGAATTTAGTTATCTCATAGAGTCAAAGCCTAATAGTGCAGGAGAACCCACAATTACTGCAATAGTAATGATTATTCCCAAAACTATGCCTACAATCAAAAAGCGTTTGTTCATTATCAAAAAATATCCACTCCCAGTTAAAAAGCAAATGCAGCAGAGTGGAATTTGGAACAAGCCTTTAATGGAAAAATTACAATAATAGTCTGTGGCAGAAATCACCCTTGCCGTAGCAGTGTTAGCAGGATTAGGTTCATTTGTTGCCCCATGCATACTGCCAATGATTCCAGCATTTTTGGCCTATATCTCAGGATCTACTCTAAGTGAATTAAATCAAAAGGGAGGATCACAAACTATCGCAGTAAACAGGACAAAGATTATTCTCAATACGATATTTTTTGTCCTTGGATTTTCTATAGTGTTTTCAACAATTGGAGTAATCATAAACAGTACTTTGGCAAATTCATCTGCAGATTTAATCCAAGGTTTCAATCAAGTAGGAGGAATAATCATTGTTGGTTTTGGAGCATTCTTGTTATTGTCATCTAAGATAAACAAGCTAAACATTGAAAAAAAATTCATACCAAAAAGATCAAAGGCAAGTTATCCGTTATCTTTTGTTTTTGGTTTGGCCTTTGCTGCTGGATGGACCCCTTGTGTTGGCCCGATTCTAGGAACAATCCTAACACTTGCAGCTACTACTCCATCTGTTTCATTTAATCTCCTACTTGCGTATTCTTTAGGACTTGGAATTCCATTTGTTTTAATGGGAATGTTTTTCTCAAGGGCAAACAAAATTATCAAAACTATGAGCAAACATCTGAAATACTATAATTTAGTTTTAGGAGGATTCATTATAATTTTAGGGGTTTTAGTTTTTACCAATCAATTGGCATATATTGCAAACTTCCCGTTGCTAAATGAACTGCTGTTAGGATGATGAAATGAAATCAGAAATTAAATTTGCAATTTTTTTGGGTGTAGGGATTGCAGTTGCAGTGGGCGGAATCAGTATTTTATTTTCATCACTTGATTCAGAAATTGAATCTGTATCAGTAATTGAAACAGATTCTGCCATCCCCCTAGACAAATCTAAATTCAAAAAAGCACCTGATTTGGTTGGAATTGCCAATTATCTAAACACCACCCCAGACAAATTAGCCTCAGAAATGGACGGAAAAGTAGTACTCTATGATATTTGGACATACAGTTGCATCAATTGCATAAGAACACTTCCATACATTTCAGCATGGAATGACAAGTACTCTGATGAAGGATTGCTAATCATAGGAATTCATTCGCCCGAATTTGAATTTGAAAAAGACAAGGAAAATGTAGAGTTGGCAATTGCAAAACATGGAATTACATATCCCGTGGTGATGGATAATGACTGGGAAACCTGGAAGGCATTTGAGAATAGATATTGGCCAAGAAAATATGTAGCAGACCATGAAGGGTACATCAGATATGACCACATAGGGGAGGGGGCCTACCAAGATACTGAAAAAATAATTCAGCAGCTCTTGGAGGAAAGGTCATCATCACTTGGCTTGCAAATTGCATCAGCTGAATCTCTTGTAGATATAGAAGAGTTTGAGCACACCAGTTTTAGAACTCCTGAATTATACTTTGGATACAATCTTGCACAGGGAAGAAACCAACTAGGGAGTTCTGAGGGATTTAATCAAAATAAAATTACCACATATAGAGAGCCTGATAGTTTAGATCTTCATAAATTCTATTTGGTTGGAGATTGGGCAAATCTTGAGGATAGTATGAGGTTAGAATCAGATTCTGGGTCAATTAAGGTGTTATATCATGCAAAAGAAGTAAACATTGTTACTGCAAACAATGCAGAAATGGAGATTTTCCTAGACGGCATGCCCTTAAATGAAAATTATTCTGGGACAGACATTGAATCAAATAATAAAATTACAGTTTCAGAGCCTGACTTGTACAACATTATTAGCAGTCAAAAATCTGCCACCCATGAATTAGAGATTAAAATCAATCAAAAAGGCTTTGAGATTTACACTTTTACTTTTGGATAAATTGTACCTTAAACCCCCTGTAACTAGAGTTACACAATTCATAGGGACAAATTAGTTTAAAACAAAATTTCAAAGGAATCCTTGGAGAAATTACAGTTTGATAAGTAACTCATGGAATAAAAGTTCAGGTGAAAGCTTGTCACAAAAAGTAAGGGGAAGGGTAAGACCAGATGAGCCATTAAAGAATAAAATCGAGTTTGCACAAAGAAAACTTCAGTCTCAAATCACAAAATTAGAAGGAATTAACATAAAATTAAAAAGAAAACATGATTCAATTTTTGAAAAAATAGTTAACGCACAAAAATCTCACAATAACGGTTACGCAAAAGCCTATGCATTAGAATTAGCACAGGTAAGAAAAATGAAAAACATGGTAAGTGGAGCAAAACTTTCAATGGAGCAGGTACAGCTTCGATTAAGCACAGTATCAGAACTTGGAGACGTGGTAGTTACCTTGAGTCCTGCAATGTCTCTAATCAAGGGATTAAGCTCCTCATTGAGTGGTGTAATGCCTGAAGCTAATGCATCAATGCAAGATCTGTCACAAATATTAGGAGATGTCTTGACTGGTTCATCTGTAAATGATGCTGGAATTATGGATTCAGGAGTTTCTGAAAATTCGGAATCCCTTGCAATTTTAGAAGAAGCTCACTCTGTTATTGAAGGTAGAACTCAGGTATCTATTCCTGAAGTTCCAGAAAGCCTCAAACATGATATTATTCAGAGACGAACATCAGATGTTCTAATATAAGATAATTTTATTTTAATTTCTTTTTGCTTTTAATTATTAGAATTTTTTTAATTCTAGATATCGTAGGATAACTGTACCCTCTGCGTCGATAATTTGCAATCATCATCTTCCAGTTTTTTAGTCTCCACTGAGCTTGTTCTGTTGTAACTGAATGAACCTCCTTTTGGATGATACTTTTTCTTCCAACCTTTAGTGTTCCTGCATCTTTTGCAGACCACCTATTTTTTGCAAATTTTAACCCCGTTAGAATTTCCTCAATTGGCATTTCTTTGAAATATTCTTTTAGTTTTTTCAGTTCAATATCGGTTGGTTTTTGAGATATTGGTAGTTCAATTTGCGTTTTTTGCACAAGAATATGAGAACTTTGTAGTTTAAGAAATTCTCGCTAAACCAGATTTAACTAAAACAAAGAAAAATTGATAATGATTAATCAAGCTAACAACCCAAAAAATCAAGATTAGAATTCTTACACAAAGTATTGTACATTCCAAATCCAAGAATTATTGCTGCCAATACAGATAACGGAATAAGAATAAAGATGTTAGTCTTTAGGCCCATAAAAGAAATATTGTTTATTCCTATAAATTTGTCACAGTTTTACTCTACAATTATCGTAAAGGTTCCCTTTGTTTTGGGGTCTTGCAACAAGTTTACCATATTTCTTGGCAAAAGATCAGAAGCCTTGTCACAACTTACTGCAAGTGTCCGGGGACATACAAAATCACTTTTTCTAATTACAATGTCTTCCGTGTGGGAAAGTATTAGATCCTTGTGCCCCTTACCCTCTAGAGTAAACTCCTGCTGACCTACCTTTATGGAAAAGCGAATATTACGTTTTGGATCTCGAAGCTTATCCTTAAGATTACTTGGTAGATCATAGCAACTGTAAGAGGCATTAACCCCAATAATGCAGTCTCCTTGCAGAGTAAGTTTGGACTCTTTTGTGATTTCAATTGTTTTTTTATGATTGGATCTAATATTTTCATGACCAGAAAATTCAATCTCGAATCTCACAGCAAATTAGATT
>JAOTYR010000022.1 GCA_029861785.1 Candidatus Nitrosopumilus sp. | reverse complement strand
CATAAAGATTTTTTAAAATCTCATTGTTCTCATCATAGTTGAGTTTAATCAATGCATCAACCAATGCATTTTTGGTAGATTCAGACATTGCATCATTTACCATGAATACATGAGAGGGCACTGGTCCAATTGTTGTAACAGGACGTAACTTTGCTTGATCCTCAAAGTCAAGATATTTCTGTACAGCAATATCTGATCCAAAAGCTACATCTACATTTTCATTGAGTAGTAATTCCAAGGCTGCCTTGTATCCACCTGCAAAGGTATAGCTTTCAAAGTTATCAGATAATGACATTTCTAAAGCTACAATGTCATTTCCTTCAACCTGAATATGGCCTTCAGTGACCAGTGTTCCCATTGGTCTTACAAAACCAGAAGATCCAGTAATACTTGTAAAGGCTACTTTCTTACCTAAAACATCCTCAATATTTTGCATTGATGTATCATCAGATCTTGCCCAAACGGTTGCTTGATAATTTACTTTTCCTCCAACAAGTTCGGCCAGAATTGCTTCTGAACCAGCTCTTTGGTGAGCTATCCAAGCAGGACCAGTATCCATGAATGCAGCATCAATATGACCAAATCTCATTCCTTCAATTATGGTTTCGTAATCTGTCGGAACAACAATCTCTACATCTATACCTAATTCCTTTTCAAGAAATTGTTCTAAAGATTCTGCTTTTGATGTCAATTCATCAGCTTTTTCTATTGGAATAAACCCTATTGTTAGTGTTTCAACATCTATGGAGTTATTGTTTGATGAGACATTGATGACGCCATTTTCAATTAGGAATTTAATTCCATTTAGAAAAGTTTGATCATCCACACTACCTTCTGCCCACCATGCTGCATTATTCTTAATCCAATCTGGAACTAAACTTTGAGCTTCTGCGCTTTGAGCGAATGAAACAGTTGTAATGCCAATTACCGCAATTGCAGAGATTAGCAAAATTGTTAGTTTTTGTTTCATAATTTAAAAAATTTAGGACTAGCTAAGTTATTTAAATTTGATTTTCATTCTATGTTTTCATTTCAAGTCTATAGAATAAGAACAAGGCTATATCAATATTTTTTGTTAGGATAAAGATGCAAAACGGGTTCGGTCTCGTCCAAAGTAATTTCTACTTTTCCAATTCGGCTACGATATTGTTTTATTTTTTTGCCTTCACTTGAAAAGACAAATTTGTGTACCTCAACAAGCGCCAGATCCTCCAAAGAAGAAAGAGTTTTGTAAACTGTGGATAATGAAATTTTTAGTTCATCTGAAATTTGAGTTGCGTCTTTTGATTCGTTTTTTACAGAAAATAAAACAGCCCTTGTACAAACATTACTTAGCGATTCAATTATTTTTTGAGCAATATCAAATTCGCTGAGTTGGATAATGTTAGGTAGTGCCACTTAGATCACTTGTTTGATACCAAACTAAGAACAGGTTCAGGTTTTTTTATTGAAATTTCTGCCTTGCTTATTCTGCTTTTGTATACCTTGAATTTACGACCTTTATCAGACAGGGACCATTTTTCTATCTCAACTAGGGTAAGTTCTTCAAGATCTCCTAATTTTTTATAGACACTGCTAAGAGGGATTTTGAGTTTTTCAGAAAGTTCTGAAGCAGTCTTTCCATGTTTGATAATGGAGAATAAAATAGATCTTGATTCAGCATCTGCCAGTGCCTCAATTACCTTTTGAGTAATATCGTATTTTTTTAGTTGAGGCAAAGTTATTCTTCTTGTCAAGTAATTCCAAACATTTCTAGAGATATTTAAACGGCGTGTTTCTATTCTCATTCTAGAGATTTAGAACATTAATTAAAAGAAGGAACTTCTTTGTTTGGTTTAAAATGATTCCATAAGACACCTAGAACTAGGCCTAACGTAACCCAAAAAGTTGAAACTGCCAACACGGACATGACTCTAAATCCATTAACTAATTCCATCGGGGCTGTAACCTTGTCAGGATTTTCTGGCATTGCAAAAAAAACTATAGAAATAAAAACAGCATATCCAACTAATGCTAAAAGTTTCTTTTTCCCCATGAATATCTTTGATAATTTATAAAATCCAATTGCTGCAAATCCAGAAATAGCAATAAATGAAAGATATAAAATTCCTCGTAAAACTAGTGTCTCTGCATCTCCAACAGTTGGAGGATTTGCAGGGTATTTTAAAAGTGGAATAAGATAAATTACAATCCACATAACTCCAGCCAGAATTAATGCTTTTTTGATATTATTATTTCCAGGTAGAGACTCCCTAGAAAATGCAAATACTATTCCAAATAATGCTCCTATTGATGTTCCCAAGATAATCCCTGCCAATAGCTGTCCTCCTTTTTGCCAATCTCTATATCCTTCATATTCAACCCAAAACTCCAAAGTGTCTTCTTCTTCTCCTGAGGCAAACAAGTTTTGATTTTCAATGTTTATTGCTTCATCCAGATAAGGCTCGACTAAAACTAGATTTGATGAGCCATGAACAAATCCAGCAAGCGCACCTGAAACTAGTACAATAATTACAAAAATAGAAGTTCTCATGAAGCTACCTTCTAATGACAAGGAAAGCCAGCTGCATGTCTCATGTCATGAGTAAGTTCATGGATGTATAGGTCTTCAAATGCTTGCTCTCCAAAAGCAACACTGAAGATATGTCCTTGATCAAATCCAACTACAAATAATCCTGCTGCAAACACTATGGCCAATGCAACAATTGCAATAATTGGAACATCTGTTTTTGAGACATTAATTTGTCTTGATTGAGACATGGTCGTATTTTTGAGGTAATGTATTTAAGTTCTTGGACAATTTGTCCAATTTATATAGAAAAATTTCTAAGGAAGGTTCTGCGACAACAAATTCAGATCTTACAAAATATTGTCTCAAGAAAAGGATCAAGTAAAATTTTGACCTTTAGCATTCCCCATGTTTTCAAAGCATTGCAGTTGCTTTATCAGGATAAATTTGTAAGCAGATCTAAATTTTGCAAAGAACTGCATTTAGGAGAGGGAGCAATTAAGACCCTGATTTTGCATCTCAAGAATGTAGAAATGGTAAAAACCACAAAATCAGGAACAATTCTTACAGTAAAGGGGAAGAAATTCTCAGAAACCCTAGCCAAGGTAATAAAAAAAGAATGCCAAATTAACAAATGCAAAATTGCTCCAAGTAAATTCAACCATGCAGTAATTTTGAAGAACTATTCATTTGCAATAAAAACAGGACTGGAACAAAGAGATTATGCAATATTGTATGGTTCTTCAAGATGTATTACCTTAATTTACAAAAATAATCAGTTTGTTTTTCCTGGAGAGGATTTGGATTGCTTAAAAGAAGATTTGGTTACTAGACAAAAACTCGTGGATAATCTCTCTCCCGAAGAAGGAGATGTGATAATTGTCTCCTCCTCAAATGATCCATTCGTGTCTGAAGTTTCAGCAAAAAATTCAGCATTATGGACTCTTGCTACTGGCTAGACCAAGGAAGATATTTACTTGTTTGAAATTTTTTCTAAATATTGACACAGGCTTATCTTTTGATAATTCCAGTGATTATTGGCGTCATTGCTGGTGCATTTATGGCATTTTATCCAGAAACAGAACAAAACCAAGAAAGCCTTACAAGAACAAAACTAATTGAAGATGGCTCACCCATTTTAGGAAATCCTTTAGCGCCAATTACAATTTTAGAGTGGGGGGACTATCAATGCACATTTTGTTATAGATTTCACGATACAACTCTTGGCACCTTAGAGAGAGACTATATTAAAACAGGCAAAATAAATTTAGTTTTCAAGGACTTTCCATTGAATGGCCCTGATTCAATTCTAGCAGCTGAGGCATCTTACTGCGCAGATGACCAGGGAAAATACTGGGAATATCATGATGAACTATACAAAAATTGGGGAGGAGAAAAAACAGGATGGGTTACTAGATGGTCTCTTAATGCATTTGGAACAACAGTTGGATTAGATTTGGATAAATTCAATCAATGTTTGGATGAACACAAATATCAAAACAAAGTAAATTTGCTCTATGAATTTGGAAAAGAAGTTGGAATCGATGCGACACCATCTTTTTTAATTTTCAATGAAGGACAAATTATCAAAATAAGAGGCAATCAGCCTCTTGAGACCTTTCTTAAAATAATTGATGAATTATAAAATTACAATTTACTATTAGAAAACAAGCCAAACTAATAGTTACATTTTTCAAATATTAATGGAGCAAATTATGAAATAAAAGAGTTAACACATTTATTAATAATCAGTAAAAATGAGACGCTTATTCTTTGTGAGTAAAATTATGTTATGTTTGGATAGTTTCTGTAGTGGGTGTCTTCTGTAAATTCAATTCCTTTGCGATTGTTTTTAAAATTTCATCTAGTTCTATTGGTTTTTTCAAATAACCCTTAATGCCTTCCTTTTTTAACAAATCATTAATTTCGTTTGGGTAATTTAAGGTTCCAGAAAATATTAAAATATTTTGGTTTTGCAAAATATTGTCTTTTTCTAATGTTTGGATAATATCCATTCCACTAAATTGAGGCATGGAAATATCCAAAAGAATAACATCATACTTTTCTTGTTGAATGGCCCTTAGTCCTTTCAATGGATCATTAAAAACCACTGTCAGAATACTTTTTGCAAGGAAATATTTTGAGAGCATTTTTGTCGTCTCTAAGTCGTTATCAATAATTAGTATTCTCACAATGTAAAAATTAGATTCTCCTATATTGCAATATGTTTGTTTTTTTTAAACACCGTTTATTCAAAGAATAACACATTATTTTATTTCCTCTACCTCTAAAGAATAACTAAACATTTAGGCTCTTTTTCAAACAACAATAGTTTGCATTCTAGAAAAAAATTCGGCTTGAAAATACTATCAGTATTTAGCAGCACATGATTTTCTAGAACATATCTTAGATACTTTAAGGATTTAATGTCTTGAAGATTTTATTTGAACAACATATGATATACAATCTATCCTGTAAAAGTAAAAAAAGTGATGGATAGAAAAATCAACATTATTTACAAAAAATTTCAATTCAAATTAAAATTAAGCCAAGACACAATAGATTATGCACAGCGATTACACCAAGATCTTTTAGAGACAAACCATTTCAAAAATGAATCTCCTTACCTGATTGTTGCAATCTGTGTCTATACAGTATCTCGTATATCAGAGCAACGGACCGCTATCAAAGAGATAGCAGAGGTAACTCACATAAAAGAAGATGATCTTAGGAAAGGTTACGAGATGGTCTTTGATGAAATAGAGGCCAGTTTGAAAAAACTCTAAAAAAACTTCATGCTGGGGATAAAATCAGGCGTGACAAAACTACACACACAATCAAAGTTCGCCCGATTCCCAGTATTTGTATTACACAAATGATGAATTTAAAGAATTCTAGATGTTCAATTATCGTATTACACTTTTTTCACTCATCTTAAAAATATTCAGAATTTAAACTAGCGTTCAAAATTTATGCCGATAGTGTTTTTCTAAAAAACCGCTCCAAAAAATTAACACCAATCCAACACCAAATAGAAAATAAATTGCGTTGAAAAATTTCGTATATTTACAAACTTCTGGTTCCACATCTTCTTGTGAGGAAAATGAGTCTGAACTTTTCTGACATAATTTATCTGCCTCTAAAACAGTCAATCCTGAAGTGGTAACTGGAAGCAAAAATCCTATTAAACCCAATACAATTAGCATAATGCCTAGAATAACGAAAAAAGTAATCTTCACATTATTAGATAGTTTTGCTTTCTAAAAAAAACTATCACTTTATTATAACAGATTCCAGATATTTGCTAAAATATCCATTTCAATAAATAAATTCAGATGGATATTTTCTATTATTTGTTTAGCCATTTGCCGACCAAACTTAATATTCGCATAGTCAGGAGAAATTACAAATGGGAAAGATCAACATCGAAAAACAAGATTCAGTTAAGATGTATAAAATCAGAAAAACACTTGATGAATTAACTGAAAAATCAGGACATGGAACAGAATTGATTTCAGTATACATTCCAAAAGGAAAACAACTTCATGAGATAATTAGCACGTTAAGAGAAGAGCAAGGAACTGCAGACAATATAAAATCCGATTTTACCAGAGGACATGTTGTAGATTCTTTGGGAAAAGTCGTTCAAAGATTAAAGTTATACAAAAAAACTCCTGAAAGAGGATTAGTGGTTTTTTGTGGAGCTTTGCCCCCTGAAGGTGGGGGTCCATTAGGAAGCGAAGTTGTAACAATTTACGAAATAGATCCCCCCAAAGATTTGAAGCAATACCTCTACAGATGCGATGATCATTTCCACGTTGATATTCTCAAGGATATGCTAAAAGATGATAATCTAATTGGGTTTATTGCAATTGACGCAAAAGATTGTGGATGGGGACTTTTACATGGCGACAAGATCGAAGTCTTGGCACAAACAGGCTCAGGTGTTGCAGGAAAACATAGGCAGGGAGGCCAATCAGCAAAAAGATTTCAAAAATTAAGGGAGATGGAATTGACTTATTTTTACAATAGAGTAGCTGAGACCTCCAGAGAATACTTTATCGATATTTACCCTGTCAAAGGGTTGGTAATTTCTGGGCCAGGACCTACCAAGGAAGACTTTATCAATGGAAATTATTTGGAATATAGACTGCAAAACATGATAATATCGACCATAGATTCATCATATGCAGGCTCTGAAGGAATCAGAGAGGCCTTTGCAAAATCTGCTGATATCTTGTCAAATTTTAGAATGGTGGAAGAAAAAAAGTTAGTTGAAGACTTGTTCAGACATATTAATTCCCACTCTGGACTAGGTGTCTATGGATTAAGAGACATAATAGAATTTTTGCAAAACAATGTAGTAGACACTTTGATAATTACAGATAACACAAATTTACACAGGGTAGAAGGTAAATGCAAAAGGTGTCAGAATATCCAGGAGGAAATTATTGAGAGGCGTGATGTTATTCCAAAAAAGACGCAATTTTCCAGCAATCCGTGTCCAAGTTGTAAGGCTATGGAGGTTGAAGTCAGTGAAAGAGATATTGTTGATTACTTGGCATTAATTGCAGCTAAAACAGGTAGTAAAATTGAAGTTATTTCAGGTGCTGCAGAATATGGGAGTATGTTGGCTAGTCTTGGAAAAGTAGGAGCAATATTACGATATAATCCTGGACATGCTAAGAAATAGTTTTTTTAATTTTTTCTGCAAGTTTTAAAAGTTCATTATCTTTTTCAATTGAACGCTTTGTCCAAACTGTCCCCTTGTGATTATACCTTGGAATAATATGAATATGTACATGGGGAATAATTTGTTTAGCTGCTCTTCCATTATTTTGACCTAAACTAAAAGCATCAGCTCCTGTCGCATCCAGAACAGCCTTTGCAATTTTGGGAACCACTGAGAATAAATCGCCCACAGCATTAGATGTCATGTCGGTTATTTTTTCATGGTGCTCTTTTGGTATGACTAAACAATGACCAGTATCAATAGGATATTTGTCTAGAAAGGAGACGTGCCGATCGTCTTTATAAATAAAATGGCCATCTCTATTACCAGATAAAATATCACAAAAAATACAATTCATGATAAGTAATCAAAAGTTGATTTTATTTATTGTTTAGTCTTGAAATTATTTTTTGGGAAGACTGAGAATAAAAAAGAAAAAAAGAGAATTAATCTCTGCTAGCTCTGAACTTTACCAGATATACTCCAGCACCTGCAAGTCCTGCAACTGTTGGAATCATCCATACTGACATTGACTGTAATCCACCGATGACTAGTGCTGCGCTGTCGATTGCTAAGAGTTCTCCAGCAACCATTTGGCCATTAGTGTAAAAGCCATCGCCATCAACATCTAGCACGATATCTTCACCGTTGTCCCAAACTCCGTTTCCGTTCAAGTCGTGGAATTTGATAGAATTAGGTCCATTAAATGCCGGACAGGCAAAGCCTTGAACAGAGGCGCCTTCAAAATCACAATCTACTTGTTGTTGATCAACGAGACTGTTATTGAGGTCTAGTACTTTACAATCCAGACCAAGATCATGGTCAGCATCCCTAATGCTAGTACTGCAGGCTCCAGAAGGATCTTCAAGATGCAAGTCATCACCTAAGGTATGAGTACCGCTTAGGTCGTTATCGAACCAGTCTAATCCTTCAATACCTCCTATTCCGCCAGCCCAAGATGTAAGGGGATCTCCCTCCTGTACTTCTACTGAACCTGGAATTCCTCGGTTAGGAGTTGCAATTCCGTCTGCATCAATTATCTCATCCAGTCCTGCATAGGCAGGAGATGCCTGAAATGAGACAGTTGAAATCAGAGCTGCAAATACTATAGGTAATAGTATTTTATTCAATAATGTAATTCTAAATTGTTACATTAATAGAATTATGAAAGATCTAGTCTAGATTGGCTGTTCCATGTTTTAGAATTTGCTTTAGAAAACTAGGCGAAGTTATGACTTGAACAAAAACTTAAACAATTTCCAACAAAACCTACAACATCATTACTTTAGTTATGTTGCGGTTTTTACGCCTACTGAGGGGGGCTTGCCTTTTTACTGACAGTTGATAAACTGGTTAACACATCAACAAACATTGCAGATTTTTAAAATTAAGTAAATATCTTCATGGGCGGCTTTTTTGCCAATCTTCCCAACCTTGTTCACAGTAACTAAGAGTATTATCAGGATGACCAGTCAAACATCTTTCTATGAAATTAGACCTATCTTCTTGCTCAGAGTTTGTTTCAATAAATCCAAAGTAGGTGTCCTTGTTTTCTTGCAAGTTGGGATTTGCCAAAGCTAAAAGAAATACCCCAACAGCAATCGCACCAATTCCAATCCCCATTAGTACTTTTTTATTCATTAATTTTTCTGATATTGTAGGAAGATAAGGATATTGTAAATTATTTAATTTGAAATTATTTTTTTGAAATTAAAACTATTTGATGGTGTCAATACACTGCTCATATCCTTTTAGCATAAGTTCATCTATGGAATCTTTCGTAAAGTCAACCCATTTGTTTGATATAGTGTGCTCATCATCCACTCGTTCAATCCGTTTTACACTGACATTGAATCTTCCCTGCAAGAGATGTGCATATTCTTTTTTATCTTCAATATTTTGTGTAGATTCCGTGATTATTTTTAAAACATTTTCAAGTTCAGCTTTTGAAGCTTGTTTTTTCTTTGCAAGTTTGATTAAATGCTTGATCAAGCCAATGTAATCAGTAACCTGATGAGCTACTTTTTCATCATAGTGCGTTTTATCGTGATAAATGATATCGTTTTTTCTATCAACTGTTCCATCACGATCCATCGGAATTTGCTTCTCCCTTGTAGGCCAAATGTTTACAACATAAACTTCAAGATCTGGAACCTTTATTGCATCACTCTCATCAATTCTCCACAAGTCTTTTTCAAGTGTTTCAGAACCTATTTTATTTTCCCAATAAAATCTGTGTCCTGCTATGAGTTCTCTCAGAGGAGTGTTGCTCAAAATACCCCCATCCCAAAAGTAGTGAACATCTAACTCGTTGCCAGAGTCTTCTTTAGTTGGAGGCTTGCCTGACTTTATTTTGGCATAATCATAGTAAACAGGCACTGATGCACTTGCAATCACATGTTCTAAACCAAGTCCATCGTTGTAGTATATTGGAATTACTTTTCCCTGATTAGTCTTGTATGCAGACCAACGTAAAACATCACCCTCACTATAAGGTATTTCAAGGTGATTCTCATAGACATGCTTGACTAGTTTCTTGTTTAGTTGTTGATTTGAATTTTCATTATCTTTGATTTTCTCTTCGCAAATCCTGCATTCGTTTCCAATGTATTGAAAACTATCAAATGTTACCATCATCCCCTCTTGAACGTCAACACTTGTAAGAAGCAGTCGTGGTTCTTTGTCAGTATAATTAGTAGAAATTGGAAAATTTACAAGGTTCTTGATGCTGTCTTTTAATGGTTGGTTGTCATAACGATACCAAGTATTGTATGCACTATCCAAGAATTTGTCATCTCTAATTTGAGTAGGTGGAGAAAAAACCCCAGGTGCGCCATAATGTAAATATTCTCTTGTGGCAAAGTATCTCCTAGCTGCTTCTTTTGAAGGGGCATTCGAATTAAATTTGTTCCATGAATACCATGAATCAAGCCACATTCTGGTAAAAGCAGGGTTTGAAGAAACATTAGTCCAAAAAGTTTCTAGTATTTTTTCTGAATCTTCCCACGTTTTATTTTCCTTAACATGACTTACAAGTATTGCCGCATTTATGGCACCTATAGAAGTACCAACAACAATGTCAAACAGTGGTTCTCCTGGTTTGAATAATTTGGAGTAAAGCCCTTTAAAAACGCCTGCCTCGTAAGCTCCTAGTGCCCCGCCTCCTTGAAATACAAGGGCTCTTTGTTTTTCAGGAATATCATCAGTCATTTTTAAAAACCTCCCTAGAGTTCTTTTTTATCGCTATAATTATTTTTAATTTTATCACTTTTGCTGGATCTGCTAATTTTAATGAAAATCTTGATTTAGAATTATAGGAGTGGTAGTTAATGTCTGGACCATATGGTCCTAGCCGAGTTGGATTTTCTATACATCTCTTCAAGGCAATCTTGGTTGATACAAACTCCTGTTTTCAACGGGCTTGGGTCATTGTATATTAATAAAACAAGAACTATTTGACTCAAATCGGTTAATTAATTAGGGTAATTTTCAGATTTTTATTATCACATGGGACGAAAGGAAAGGAGAGAACGTGAACAAAAGCGTGAAAACTACGCTTCGCAGAGATCCTCTGAAAAAAGAAAAAATACACTCATTACAATAGGAGTGTTTGCTGTAATTGCAGTTATTGTAGGGTATTCTGTTTATCTGTTTGCAACTATGTCACAAAATGCCCCTGGAGGACCAGAAAATGCAGGCGCATTAGGTAGTGAACACTCTCATGCAGGGATTTTGGTAAAAGTCTTTGGAGATTCTTTTGATTTTTCAGCACCAGCTTATCAAATCAAATCTGCTTGGATCCACTTTGAAGGGAATGATGGAACAACCATTCATAAGCATGCCACAGGAGTTACTCTGGGATATTTGTTTGAAACTTTAGGATTAGGCTTAGATGACCAATGTTATGAATTTCAGGATGGAAGGAGTTTCTGTACCAATGAAGATTATTCATTAAAGTTCTTTGTAAACGGTGAACCAGTTGGTTCCGTTATAGATTATGAAATTGTAGAGGATGATAAAATTCTAATTTCATACGGTGCTGAGACTCCCGAAGAGATTGAATCTCAATTACTTGAATTAGAAGCACAGCAGTTAATCAAATAGATTAATCATTACAATAGATTATTTTAAAACAGTTCATCTTCTGTTGTAAACTCTGCAGTTTTATCAAAAAACATATAGTAACCGCATTTGACACATCTCAAAACAGTCAATTCAGTTGTAAGAAATTCCTTGTTCTCAAAATGTCCGCTCAGTTTTACATTTTTCCCAACAAGGTCTGCTTTGTTATTTTGACATACTGGACAGGCAAGAGCTTTGTGTGTCACTTTGTTGATAACAAACAGTTAGAATTTAAACGCTTGACTAACAGAATCTCTAACTCTTGATATTTTCAAAAAGGTCTAAATTATAGCCAATTCCAATTTGGATGTTATGGAGATATCTAGCAGAAATGTTGTAGGAGGAACAGCAAGAGCCCCACACAGAGCAATGTACAAAGCTATGGGTTTAACTGACAGTGATTTAGATAAACCATTTGTTGGAGTTTGTCATACTGGAAACGAGGCTACTCCATGTAATATCCATCTTCCAAAACTGGCTCTAAAAGCCAAGGAAGGGGTAATTGATGGAGGTGCAACTCCTAGAGAATTTTCTACTATTGCAGTAAGTGACGGCATAGCAATGGGACATGAAGGGATGAAATCATCTCTTGTTTCACGCGAAGTAATTGCAGATTCCATTGAACTAATGGTACGGGCTCATCAATATGATGCTCTAGTTGGGATAGCTGGATGTGACAAAAGTCTTCCAGGTACAATGATGGCCATGGCAAGATTGAATTTGCCTTCAGTTTTTGTTTATGGAGGAACCATAATGCCTGGAATCTTAAATGGCAAGGAACTGACAGTGGTCGATGTTTATGAAGCAGTAGGCGCATATGATGCAGGAAATTTATCATTAGAAGGACTAAAAGAAATTGAAAACACCGCATGTCCAAACGCAGGATCCTGTGGAGGAATGTTCACTGCAAATACAATGGCATCAATTTCTGAAGCAATAGGTCTTGCCTTACCTGGCAGTGCTAGCCCACCTGCAGAAGACGATAGAAGGGAAAAGATGGTTTATGAGACAGGAAAAGCTTGCGTAAGTTTGCTTGAGCAAAATATCAGACCAAGTGAGATTTTGACATTTGAAGCATTTGAAAATGCCATTACAATGTTAAATGCAGTTGGCGGTTCGACTAACGGAATTTTACACTTGTTGGCATTATCAAATGAAGTGGGCATTAAATTAACTTATGATGATTTCGAAAGAGTTAGAAAAAAAACTCCTCACTTGGCAGATATGAAACCTGGAGGAAGTTATGTAATGAATTCACTTGATAAGGTTGGTGGAATTCCATTTGTTTTAAAAAAGTTATTTGACAAAGGTCTAATTCATGAAAATTGTGTTACAGTAACTGGAAAGACAATAAAAGAAAATCTCTCATCGATGAGCATTCCAGAACCAGAACAGCAGATTGTAAAATCTGTGGAAAATCCAATTCACAGTGTAGGTACTGCAGTTATTTTGAAAGGCAGTTTAGCACCTGATGGTGCAGTCATTAAAACAGCTGGAGTTGAAATGACCAAGTTTACAGGCAAGGCCAAGGTTTTTGACAGAGAAGAATATGCATTTGATGCCGTCTCCCGAGGGGAAATTGATGAGGGGCAAGTAGTCGTAATTAGATATGAAGGCCCAAAAGGCGGCCCAGGAATGAGGGAGATGCTTGCCACAACTGCTGCACTAGTAGGACAGGGACTAGGCAAGAAAGTAGCAATGGTAACTGATGGACGATTTTCAGGAGGGACTAGGGGATTTATGGTAGGTCATGTGGCACCTGAAGCATATGTTGGAGGACCTATCGCACTGGTCAAAAATGATGATGAAATAACAATAGATACTGAGACAAATATCATAGAACTTCATGTGTCAGCAGAAGAATTAGAAAACAGAAGAACGCAATGGTCAGCACCCAAACCAAACTATCTAACTGGCGCATTAGCTAAATACGCATCACTTGTAGGGTCTGCAGCACAGGGTGCAATTACAACTGCAAAATTATAATTTCAAATCTTTTGATATTTTCTCTAAAGATATTTTTTCTTGTTCTAGCACATAAACATCCAATAGATTCTTCCATGCTTTTGTCATATCTTTTGTAAAAAGAGTAAATCCTTTTTTTTCAGATAGCGAGGTTCTCTTATTTGGGATGTATTGTACCTCATTTAGTAAAACACAATGCATTGTTGCGCTTCTTACCATAAACAATCTAGACATTTCTCTTGCGTATTCTGGTGAAAATATTTTCCAATCAAGAAAGGTTCGAATTTTTCGATTCACCGGAATCAAATGGAGCAAATACATCAATTCATCACTGCTTTGATTATGAGAATAACCAACAATTCTCAGGCGGATGATTTCGTCAAAAACAAACGCCATTTTGGAGAATGCAGACAGTACACTATCTCTGTTATTTTGAATTGTTAATTTTGAGCCAAAACCATCTTTTACAATCCCGTCATTTATGAAACGATGTTTTTTTGAAACAAAATAAAGTCGAATGTTTTTTGGAAATTTTTTCTTTTTTTCTAAAAGTTTCAAAAGGTTAGCTGAATTCATGGTGCTTTAAAGAAGGCATAATCAATTAAGCATTTGGATGGATTTCATGCAAAATACGGCATGATCAATTCGTCCATAATCTTTATAGATCAGGGATTTGAATTAAAAGTCAGAGGTAGCAGGAGAAAAAATTAAAACATTATGATATCTGTTATCTACTAAAGGTCTTCATAAATTCATACCCAGAATTACAATCAGTTAACATCGATTAATTGATAGGGCATCAAACTAAAACAGCAATGCTGCAATTGGGTTTGAAATAATCAATTCTCTTTAGAGGACAAATTGGAATAAAGTCTTGGTAAATTTTTTCCCGCCCTAACAAAATTCTAATATCTTATAATATGAAGATTAACAATATGCAGAGACAACTACTATGAACCCAGAATCAAAATTGTGGTTTACACATTCAGGATATGTTTGGAAAGAGATGGGACCATGGAAGCCACATATGAAAAACACTCCAGAGTTTACAAATCAAAAAGAAAGTTGGAGCTGGGACAACTGTAATTTTTCAGCAGTTAAGGAATCCGAACAAAAAATTAGAATAATTGTAAGAAGTAATGATAAAGTCAAAATTACATCTGGTAAGAATGACACCTCTGAAACAATAATAAATTTTACTTATGATTTTATTACATCAGCAATCCCAAAAATTGAAACAGGAGAATTTACTATTCCATTTAATCAACATCAAAAAAAACATAATCTTTCTGGAAAGCGACTAGTTCTAAAACTAAAACGAGAACCAGATGGAGATATTTGTGAAATTTGGGAGTGGGTTACTGATTCCGCTTCAGAATTAGAAAAAATTCATAGAGAACTAGAAAAAATTACCAACAGTACTGTTCATTCTAAAGAAGTCAAAATTGAATCTGAAGTACCTGCAGTGCCGATTAGTACAGAACCAGAAAGACATGTTTTCCCAATAATTTATCAACCTGCAATAGATACCGTAAAAAACTATCTAAGGCAGGTTCACATTTGTCCTCTAAAAGAAAATCCAGACATGTTTGAGATAACCCTTGTTTTTAATAACGAGGTTCTTCGTAGGCATAGACGATTAAATAATTTCTATGAGGATTTCAGAAAAGTGGTTTATGGGAGAAAAAAGGATATTGAAACATTTCATATAATTGTAAAAAATTTAGAGCCAAAATATTTCAAATTTGTTGGCATACACAGCGGAAATGACAATATTGAATCCGATACCACACACGAGGACAAATGGTGGCAATTTTGGAAGAAATTTGAAAGACCAATAAAATTCTACTATGCAAATACTAATCATCCTAAGATTTTTGTAAATACATCAAATCATGCCTTAGCTGGAAAAGATAACAATCCTCATCTCTGGAAATGGGAATATGTAACATGGGGCAATGATTTGCCAATTGGTGTAGGTACAAAATCAAGAAAAGTTATAGAAAAAGAGTTAGTGCCAGAAAAGAATTTTAAGAGAATTTTTAAATTAGTTACCCAAAATTTGTAAAAATTGATCGACTAGTTGCTCAAAATCTCCTTCAAGGAGTTCTTCGAAGAAGTTGCAAAAAACGTAGAACTTCATTTTCAAAATTTAATACCAAATAATCTCAATTATGCTAAACACTTCGATCTAACAAGATCATCGATTGCGATAATTATTAGATCGTAAACGTGTAAATGACCATTTTTTGGAGTTTTGATTAACATATTTCTCTCTGGATAACCTTCGAAGTTTTTTGGCTCTAGCAATCATTTGTTCAGAATCATTTAAGGAAATTTTTGTGTATTTATAATTGAACATATCATAAAAAACTCCAGAGTTCGTCTGCAAGTCATAATTGTCAGGAAAGATTTTGATTTTAGTAGAACGATTATTCATGTAAAGGATTTTTTAAGGGGGATTCAAATGTCAAAAAAACTTGTCTGAAAATAATTTTAGATTAATCAAAAAATTTCCACAAGTGGTTAAAATTTGAGTTTAGAGACCAAAAGGAATAGGAGATCATACAAAAATTATTCGAATTTTCGTACTAAAACTTTTGAATTCCGATGGTCATTATATAATTTGTTCATGGCTTCATTTTCTCTGAGGTACTCAAGAGGTAGTTGAAGGAAACAAACTTGCCATTTCTTTAATTGGAGTAACTGCTTTTGTAATATATTCCGTGAATCCTTTAATTGTATTTTTAGCATTTTGGCCGATATTTTCATTTGTTGTTTTGAATTCATCCATAACAGTTACCAATTTAGTAAAATCTTGAGGGTAATTTGATCCAATTTCAATATACCATTTTAACCATTGTTCATTTTGTATCGCTTTTTGGAATGCAAAAATTTTGTTTAAAGCGAAAAATTGATCCTTATTCATTCTATTCCATAGATATTTTTTTATGGCTTGACCTTGAAAGTTTTGTTGTAATTGTAGTTCCTGAGTCAATCGTTTTATGGTATCATGATATTGTTTTGCAATTAAACTTTGATTAATCACTAGCTCAGAAATATTTGAAATTCTATTTCTTAGACACTTTTTACCATGAAAAGGAGTTTTAAAATTAGATGCCAAAATAACCGTAGAGAAAGGACTAGAAAAAATTTTCTGAGTTTCGAATTTACTTGTATTTTTTATATTTTCTCTTTGATATTTGGTAAAGTATTTTGATTGTGTGCTGATTGCAAGAATTTGTGATATTTC
>JAOTYR010000093.1 GCA_029861785.1 Candidatus Nitrosopumilus sp. | reverse complement strand
TAAAAAATTCAGATTTTGATGATGCTACTGTTATTTTATTTTGGTTTACCGATGAGAGAATCATAGAGAAGATGATGGAAAAATTTGAGATGCTAAAACCTGGAACTAGAATAATAACAATTTGGGGACCTTTACCTGGTTGTCTTCCTGATAAAGTTAATTTTCCATATATTATCAACATTGCTCCCTTCAAAAAAACAACATCATTGCAAGAACAATTATTAGCAGTCTTTGGAGTAAAATGCGTTGATTTTGTAACGGCTTGGGAATATGCTGAAAGATATACAAAAGCAATAGGATACCCAGAAATAAAAAACGATCGATTTCTCACAATAATTCAAACACTCGTAATTTGGATTAATGCCAAGAATTTGGGAGTAGCATGTAGGGAGGAAGTTCCAGAATCCATCAAGACCTATATGGATATCATGAAAATGCATTTTGATATTGATTTTGAACATCTTTTGAAAAAGTAATCATTAATCCTTTTATTTTGTGTGCCATCAGAAAAGACATGGATGATAGAATTAACATCAATGTATCAGCTGTGGATTACGATAAAACGAGTAAGGCCATAGCACATAAACTATCTCTCCTGGAAGAAATGGTTCATGGCAATGAAGACTTTGTAATGACTGATTCTGAATTTGCTTTTGGTTGGCATTTTTTTGTAGTAAGTGTTAATCGCTCACTTGTAGAAAAATTAGCTGAGCAGATGGGTCTAGAATTTGATCAACTAAAGGGAAAAGGAATAGAAAAAAAATTTCTCAGTTGGGTTGCCAATAATATGCAAAGTAAAGAACATCGATTCAAGTTGGCCCTAAAAGAAGAGATGGAATCAAGCAAATATGGCGTGTTTTAAATCCTATAAACCTCTTGATAATCAGAAACACGGTTTAATTTCAATATACCAATATCTTTGATATTAATAAAATAATTTAGAATTACTTTGATCAAATCTGGCCTAATCCAATTTCTTACAGTATATTTAAGATACATTCCAAAAAAATTCTTCATGTAAGATTATCTTGTTATAAAACAAGAATCTTAGAGTAATATTGGTATAGTTTTAAAACCTTACTAGTTTTTTGATTCTATAGTTTTTTATCATCTATGAGAATTATATGTTATTGCAAAATGAACAATGTGGTAAATGTTGGGATTTTGAATTTGATAAGAAAGGTAACAAAACTCATGATCTTAGAAAGGATTATCACAATTTTGTTCCATTGGATTTTTGTATTCTATGCAAGGAGACAAAATTTGATCAATATGGATTTCAAACTCATACTACCA
The DNA here is from genome assembly GCA_029861785.1 of Candidatus Nitrosopumilus sp. Taxonomy (GTDB): domain Archaea; phylum Thermoproteota; class Nitrososphaeria; order Nitrososphaerales; family Nitrosopumilaceae; genus Nitrosomaritimum. The sequence continues at coordinate 3,251 of JAOTYR010000093.1, read as the reverse complement.
AGACACATATCATATCAGAAATTCAAAAAATGGAAAAAGATCACAAGTTTGTTTCAGGAATTGAGACTCAATACCGCAATAAAAGACGGAGGAAAAATCGTTTTCTGGTGTGTTTTGTAGTGTTTGTTGGAGTATCAATAACCGCAGGGCTAGTAAATCTAATTTAAGTTCGATGAATTATTGATCGTATAGGTCATGTTTCTTACACGGACATCCAGGATCTCTTAATTTAGGAGAAGCACATGAGCAATTTTTACAGCATCCAAATTTCATGTCTGCACATTATTTTCATACATGTATAACATAACCATAATGTTGTTCATTTTAAAATAAAAAATATATAAAAATAGAAAAAAAGTTTATTGTATCTTAATAGATTTTTTCTTAGGAATTGAAGTTGGTTTTGATTTTGGAAGAGTGATATCTAAAACACCTTCAGTGAGTTTTGCTTTTACATTTCCAGAAACTACATTTTCAGACAAAGGCAAGGTTCTGTAATACGATACATGACTTCGTTCTTTTCTAAGATAGTTCTTTTTCTTTTCCTCAGATTCTTCCTTGTGTTCTGCAGAAATTTCAATTGCGTTATCAGTAACTTCAAGTTTGATTTCGTTCTTTTTAACACCTGGTACGTTCATCTTCACACGAAATTGGTTTCCTTCATCAATGACATCACATGATGTTTGAGGCATTTTAGGCATTGATGGAAAATGAATTGATGGAAATGATGTAAATGCCTTTTCCATGTCTCTTCGAAGGTTTTCAATTGACTGGTCAATATCAAGCCAATTTGATGTCCAAGATGGAGTTATTCCTGTGCTTTTCTCTTTAGATTTAGATTTTGCCATTGTTTTTTTTTGTAAGGAAGATACTTAATTGATTAATACGATTATCAATTGAGAAATTGGAAACTATTGATTAGTGATCATTTCAAAAATAATCAAAAATTCAATTAGTAGAGTTTATGGAATAAAATTCTAAAACTGAGAATGGATCATTAAAACTTAAAACTGGAAATTACAACAATCTTTATGGTAAGAGTTACCGAATGTTTTGAATGTGGTGCAAAGGAAAGTGAAAAAAAATTGATTTTTACCTCAAAGGGACCCATTTTATGTGAAAAATGCAGTGAAGAAATGAAGAATTAGACTTGTTGTTTGAAAAAGATAAGAAATTCATATTTTATATGAATAAGGATATTCGTTTTATCGTTCAAAAAATAATAATTTCAAGTTATGGTATATTCAAAAAATAATTGATCATAAATGCAAAATGCGAACGTTATGTTTTAAAAACGCCTTTGTGTTTGAATAGATTTTTGTATGTCCTGCTTCTAATTTTTTTTTCTTTGTGTTCTTTTCTGAAATGTTCTAGTCTATGTTTTTCATGAATGAATTCCTTTCCACATTCAGTACATTTTACAATGGTATGATGATGAACTTTACGGACATGTTTTACTAAATCTTCATGATTAGAAAATTTTTCGTCACATTCAGTACAATTATTTTTTGAATTTCTAAATAGATTCATTTTATTAAATACACCGGAATCTTTGATTTGTGCAGAATATAGTTTGATACGCTTCCCAGCATATCTCCCGATGAGCCACCTTTTCCAGTAGTGCTCATGACAATATGATCAAATTTACCATTTCGGGCTAATTTTATTGTCTCTATATTCGGAGCTCCCCTAACCAATCTTGTTTTAAACTTTGTATGATTTCCGGCGCGTTTAGTTGCTTTTTTTAAGATAATATTTCCGTCTTCCTTGAATTGTCTATCCATCTCTCTTGTTCTTGGTCCTCCAGGAGGAACTTCTGGAATAACATGTATGCATGTAACTTCACCATGGGTAAATCCCGCTAGAATTAAAGCTCGATCTAATGCTTTTAATGATTGTTTAGAACCATCAACTGGAACCAAAATTTTTGCAAAATCTTTCATGTGTTTTACTTCGACTTTGGTAGGTATAATTTATTGATAAAATTTCATGACAAGAAATCGACCCAAGAGTTTATTTTTAGTTCTTTACTTCTGTTTATTGTGAATATTATTTTTATTTTAATTCTCTAAACCTTTGAACCTTTAGTTTTTTGATTCATCCCAAAAAATAATTAATTGATAAAAAATGAGTGATATATGAAAGACGCTAAAGAAAAAATAAAGAAAAATTTAAAATCTAAAAACTGTGAATGTTTTGACTGTGCACATATAGGACATAAAAATTGTCGTTGTTGCCAATAGATCATTAACAAATATTCACGTCTTTAAAAAAAATTTGATTTTGCCTAAGAGATTTGAGAGTTCCGTTTAAGGTCCTAAAATGAAGCAGTTTTTTACAAGCCATATCATGGATAATAATTACCTTTCAGTATCCCTATTTCTCATAGAAAATCTTATCAGATACAATGCTCATCGATAATTATGGAAATTCAAGACGCTGTTGAAAAAATATTAAAGATTAGTCCATCGATCCGAGTAGTAAGTGTGTGCGATTTAAATGGTAAATTGATTTTTTCTGAACGTTCAAAAAAAGTACATATTTTGGTGACAAAGAAACAGAGCTTGGCATCCTTAAAGGCAGCAGCAAATGATTGGAAACAAAGAAAAAAACTAGCAAAAACCTTAGGTAATTGTAAATATGTTGTTGCAGAATACGACAAAGTCAAGAGGATTGTTATTCCTGCTGGAAAAAATCACATTTTGTATGTAACTACTACTGCTGCATTTGATCACAGTAAAGTCATACGCAAGGTAAGATCCTTCAGGTAATCGTATATCGATTCTAATGTTTTTAATTCTGTACACTAGAATGTCAATAAATCTTCGGATACTCTAGATGTTATACATTTTGAAGATAATCTGTTTTATGAAGGCTCATTTCCTGAAAATCAGAGTTTTCTTTTTCCAGTACCTCGTCCTGAACTGACCCACAATCCCTTTGTTGATTTGGTAGTTGTACTTTTAATATCACCAAATTTTATTTTACCAGTTCCTCGGCCTACAGTGATATACTTGTCCTTTGATTTTTCCTTCTTTGCTTCTTGAAGTTTTTTGAAAGCTCCACCAGACCAGTTATCTTCTTTCTTTTCTTCTACTCGTCTTGAGGTTCCTCTACCTCCAACTCTTACTATTCCCATTGGCTTATCACATATAATATGAAAATTCACATTAATAAGACTTTGAAAAAATGTCTGAGAATACAGAAGTTACAAATACCAACGTTTTTGGTTATATGGTTTAAATTATGAT
>JAOTYR010000092.1 GCA_029861785.1 Candidatus Nitrosopumilus sp. | reverse complement strand
CCTTTGGATGTGGCAACAGATATTTTGTAATCTTTGCCATAGTATACATCATCAGCCCAGGTCTGGTTTCCTTGGATAAGTGAAGCAGTGGTGTTAAAATTAATATGAGATTCAAGTAAAATGGTTTCGTTTAAATCATCTTGGGAGATTATTAGTTCTTGGCTATCGATTTTAACAACTTTTACAGTAGATACGGTAGAATCAATAGTTCCAATGTTTGCAAGATATAGAGTCAACTCCTTAGAAGCAGGATCAAAGCTTGCATGCTCAAACAGTATATCCTCACGAAGTGCATCATTGTGTGCTTTGTCATGAAAAGTCAAATCATGATTAAATGCATTAATTTGATTAAGTCCCTGAAATAAAATCACAGACCCCACTGAAGCTACCAGTGCCAAAACTACAAGAGTTCCAATAATTTGGCTAACTCCACGTCTTTTCTTGAAGGAATAATTTTTTTCAAACATGACGCACTACTTTCCACCTTTGCTAGAATATTTTTTAGAGACAAAATTGGCTACATGTGAAATTATTCTGGAGAGATCAGGTTCAGAGATTATTTCTATACCATATTGTTTTGAGATTTGTTCTATGCCATCTTCAATTTCAGAAGTTGAAAGCAGAAGGGTATGTTTTGGGCCAATATCTAGAATTGGAATCAAGATGGAATTGATATCGGTTTGAGATACCTTTTCTGAATTACGGTGGACAAATACGGTTATAGTTTCTCCATTTGAATTGTTTTTCGCAAATATTGGAACCTTGTGAGAATTTCCGCTCTTTCCCTTGACTGATGTATTGAATTCAGATGAAAAGTTAAATTCATTTAGTAATTTTTCCAAGTCTTGATGCATTTTTTCGTCATCAGAAGTGATTGGAACATCGTAATCTTTTAGCCTGTAAGAGTATGTAGTAATAAATTGGCCAGAATTAATATCAAAATCATGTTCATGTTGTCTACAATACATTTTGATTATAGCATTATCAAATTTTTCAGAACAATCCTTACATTGATGCCACATTGCAGGAATTCTAATTTCCTTTTTAAAATCAACAATCTTTCTTTTACAAGAAGGGCAGACTGCGTTTTTTGGATCAGAAAAATCATATTGGGAGTTTTCAATAATGTATCCACATCTTTTGTGTTCATACAGATTAAGTTTTTCAACATTTAATGAATTACATTTAGGACAATACAATTTGATACTGGAGGAGAAGGCTTCTGGATGATGAGGGCATAGAATTAATTTTTCAAAGACACTTTTTATCAAAGTTCCATCCAGTGTAAGATCATCAAGAAAGGAAACATCATCTGGAGACTGACCAACTCGAGACAAAATTGGGTAAAATAAGCTATTTTGATTAAAGTCAATTACTGGCTTTATGGTCTTGTCTGGTAATTTTTCAATCTCTAAAAGAAGGAGTTGTGATTTGTCTCCTTTTATGCTAGACTCTGGAATGTATTGATTTTTGAAATATTCTTTATCTATTGACTTGGATTTTGTGTCGGGTTTTGTGGTTTCTAATTTAGTGTCAGGTTTTGTGGTTTCTAATTTTGTGTCAGGTTTTGTGGTTTCTAATTTAGTGTCAGGTTTTGTGGTTTCTGATTCAGTTTCTGGATTTGGGTTTTTGGAGATTTTATCTGAATGCAAATTTTTTGAGGAAGACCCTTTTTCGGATGAATCTTCTAAGAGGGTGAAAAGATCATTTTTTTGTTTTGATTTTGACTCAGATTTTGCCTCATCCGATTTTTTTTTACTAAATTTACCAAACATTATAGACTAGCTCCAATAGATTTTCCAAATGCATATGTCATAACAAAATTTTTTATTAAATCCAAAGTAAAAGAAATAGGTTGTTCACATGAACGAACAAGGATTAAAACCCAAACAATAGATAAATTCTTTGAATTTGAAGTTAAATATTTTTAAAAACAAGATGTCATTGCCAAAACTTATCAAAAATGTAAAAGGTGCAGAGAACCTTTCAAATAAATCTGAGCCTGGAAAAAGCATGGAATTAGAGTCTGCAGTTGATTCAAATTTTGAATCAAAAGAAAGAGCTATTCCCCAATTTATGACACTCTCAAAACTGGATTTTGAAAAATTTGATGTCAGAGCAGGATTAATCAAAGACGATACAGCAAAGGGAGGAATTCGATATCAAATTATCGAGCCAACATTATCTGAAAGGGATGAAAAAGCATTAGAGATAATAAAAAAACTCCTGATGACTGAATTATCAGTATCAATGGGAGAGATAAAATCAAAAAAAGAGGCAGAGTTCAGGTTAGGAAGAAAAATTGAAAAAATGATAAAGACCTACAGACTAAAAATTCCTGTAAAAAACATTGCAAAAATAAAGTACTTTGCCATAAGAGACTTTGTTCATCTTGGAAAGATAGAACCTCTTATGAGAGACCACATGATTGAAGAGATAAGCTGTGACGGGACAAACATACCTCTATACGTATGGCATAGAGAACATGAATCGATTCCGACCAACATCATTTATCATAAGGATGTAGAACTGAATAATTTTGCTAGGAAGTTGGCATATATTTGTGGAAAACATGTATCAATGGCAGATCCAATTGTGGATGCAACTCTACCAGATGGAAGTAGAATTAATCTCACATTAGGACATGAAATCACAAAAAGAGGAAGTACTTTTACAATAAGACGATTCAGAGCAGATCCGATTACGATAGTAGATTTGATTAAATTTGGAACCTGTTCAATTGATATTGCAGCATTCATGTGGTATTTGGCTGAGAAAAAATCCACGATGCTTATAGCTGGGGGAACTGCCAGTGGAAAGACTACTGCACTTAATGCACTATCCACATTTATCAAGCCTGGTCAGAAGGTAGTCAGTATTGAAGATACACAGGAACTAAACCTGCCACATGAGAACTGGGTTCCAGCGGTATCAAGACAGACATTTACAGATACACAAATTGGAGAAATTAATCAATTCGACCTGCTGAGAGCAGCATTAAGACAAAGACCAGATATTATTATTGTAGGTGAGACTAGAGGTAAAGAGGCATATACATTATTCCAAGCAATGGCAACAGGTCACGGCGGATTTTCATCAATACATGCAGATTCTATTGATGCCACATTAACAAGATTAGTATCAGCACCCATGGATGTTCCAAAGGCATTGATTGCAAACAGTTTGGATCTTGTTACACTTCAATTAAAAATTCGTATAGGCAGTAAATCAGCCAGAAGAATTATTCAAGTAGCCGAAATTGACGGAATTAATGAGAAAACAGGTCAGTTAAAAACAAATTCTGTCTTCAAATGGAATCCAAAAACAGACACCCATGAATTTAGTGGAAAAAGTGTAGTGTTTGAAAAAATAAAAGAAAGAGATGGCGATACAGATGAGCAAATCAACTATGAGCTAACAAAAAGAAGAGTGGCATTAGAATGGATGGTAAAAAATGACATCAGAGAACATAGGAAAGTAAGCGACCAAATTATGGAATATTATGAAGATCCTGAAAGATACTATGAAAGAAAGAGGATAAAGATCTAGTATGAGTTTTAATAAAACTAAAAAAAAGATCAAAGATACTGAGAAAGTAGGACCGATTCACATATACGCCTACAAGCTGTTAAATGAGCGCTGTAAATTTCTGCATCCAAAATTTAAGCCATTAGAAAAATCTATCAAAGAATCAATGATGCCGATTCCCTTTGAAGTGTATATAGCCAGTTTGGTGTTCTTTAGTATGTTAGCTGCAATTGGAGGCGCAGTTGTAGGAATTATTGTAGCATTATTTGTGGATGTACAACCAGTAATGCTAGAGTATATCATTCCATTTGGCGCTGCTGTGGGTTTTGGAGGATTGACATTTGTAATGCTTCAAACAATTCCATCATTTAGAGTAAAGACCAGGTCTTCAAAACTAATAGAGGAAATCCCTCATTTTATTGGCTACATGTCCACATTAGCCACAAGTGGGTTAAGCCTTGAAGGAATATTCAAAGCAATTGCAAGAGAAGAGTCTGATGAAGAGATGGTAAAAGACTCAAGATTAATTGTCAGAAACCTCGACATTATGGGTATGGATTTGATTACAGCAGTCACAGATCTAATTCATAGAACCCCAAATGGCCCGTATTCAGAACTACTAGAGGGTGCAATCATTACAGCGCAATCAGGAGGAGATTTAAAAGAGTATTTTAACGCAACAGCCAAGGTCCAGCTAGAAGAAAAAAAGATGTTAATGGCAAGAACTACAGAATCACTTGGAGCAGTTGCCGAAATTTACACAATATTATTGATTGTTTTTCCACTTCTTGCAGTAATAATGCTCTCAATTATGGGAATTATGAGTCCAAGCCTAGGTGGCTTTGATTTAGTAACTCTGATTAACATTCTAACTTTTGCAGTCATACCTCTATGTGGTGTGCTAATGCTTGTAATGATGGATACGATGGTTCCAAAGAGATGATACTATGGCACAGGTGAGAAAATCAAAACGCAATGAAAAATCAAGCTTCAGAGGGCTTGAACCAACTAAATCTATTTTAGAAAATAAAATAATAAAATTAGGGCTGTTTTCTGTTATAGGTGCAGTAAGTGTTATCTTTACAACACAACAGATAGGAGCAATATCAGAATCCAAATCAATAGCTGAGATTGGTTTAATTTTTGG
>JAOTYR010000091.1 GCA_029861785.1 Candidatus Nitrosopumilus sp. | reverse complement strand
TAAAAAGAATTTGGTAATGGCAAAAGCATAAGGCGTAGTATCAAATGCTTCATTGCTGAAAACCCCTGCAAGTGGACTGCACATTACATTTCTTACAGAATTACCACAAGCTTCCCTTGAGGTCATTCCCACTTCAGCAAGACCCCGCATTACCTCTGAGACATCTTCTAACACCACCCAATGTAGCTGAATGCTCTGTCTTGTTGACACATGGGCACTTCCTATTGAGAATGCCTCACTGAGTTGAGCAAGTTTTTTGAGTTGATGTGGATAAATCTGACCTGCAGGTGCCTTTATCCGTATCATGGAGTAGTCATCAGTCATTCTAGAGCCGTATGCGCCTTGTTGTAATCTGAATCTACGAAAAATATCTTTGTCTATTTTTCCCTGACGATATCGTTTTACAGTATAGGCAAAATTTTCCACCTCTTGTATTTTTGCCCAGTTAAGTCCTTGTTTTGTTTTGGACTCTACAATCTTTTGTTTGATACTATCCAAGTATAACAAAATGTACACTGGCATAAGATTTAAGATTATTATCAGTTCATTTTTTTAGATTAGTTATAAGGAATAAAATTTTTCAATCAATGCCCATTTTTGCCAAGAGGAATTATTTGTAAAGTATCTTTCAAACTAGAAAGAAAAATTAGTTAAATGATATTAAAAATAATCTAATGTTTAAAACCAAATTTTTTCATTTATTACAATATATTTTGTAACATTCTATTTTCTAAAAATACTTAATTACTTTATCAATACTTTATTAGTTAGTGTCTGTCAGTTTTGCTCAAATATCTAGTACAGAAGATCAAAGACCAAAAGACACGAAACCTACAATTATTACTCTCAATCAAAATGATGCAATTAGTGGAGTTGAACATACATCTGATGAAAAACCAGGAGACATTAGAATTACAGAATCTGGTGTATATGTAGTCATAGCTGCACCTCAGATAGGAAGAACCCATGGGACTGAACCAAGATATGTGGATATTTGGTTAAGAAAAAACGGTAGTGACATTCCACACTCAAATGTACGTCTAGTTATTAGAACTAAAGACAGCAAAAATGTAATCGTTAATCAAACTATGATGCCATTCAACAGAGACGATATTATCAACATAGTGATGTCCGTCGAGGTAGCGGATGAGGGTTTGGGGCTGGAAACAATTAGACCCCAGGGAGAACCAGTGATTCCAAGCATAATATTTTCCATGCACAAAATCAAAGAGTATGGAAGCTTGACTAGCGACTGAAAATATTTGAATTATTACGTATTTTGTTAATGTTTCAGACTAATTCGTTACTATCAGAAAAACACGACAAGTGCGATAGATGTGAACATATTCTTCATTGATTTTGTCCCCCGCTCAAGTACCATATTTGTAAACCAAAAATTATTTTAAAATTACTCTTGAATTATCTTAATGATTCGTGATGGGATCTCTGCATAATTTGAATCAGGTTCTGCAAAAACATACAATATGTCATCATGTTTGATGGGAAAACTCATGGCCAAACCTTTCTCTCTTGATGCCATTGCAAAATTTACAGGCCCAAATTGTTTATCAAATTCTTTTCTCATTTTCACCCTTAATGCCAACTCCATAAAGATCATTTCATCATCTTTTGCACTTTCAAGCGGTTCTATTCCTTCCTTCATGCCTCCTGCCACTAATCTTCCTCTCGTATTTATTACGCCAGCAAATCTAATTTTTTTATCAATTTTTATTTTTTCACAAATCATATTGTAATCTAAAATTCTATTGTCCAAGGTTATCCTGTCATAAATATTTGCAATTGAAAAACTTTATGATATGACAAACGGAAAAATTCGCAATATTTTTCAGGTAATCATACGAAATTATTTTCTAAACATTACTGTACAAGTAAAATTCTCTTGGGGATGGTAATGAAAACACAGAGATATGCTCATGCCTTTTTATTTCACAGTATTCTTCAAGGAAATCTTTTGCAAAGACGGATTGAAGGTATTCGCCATCGGATTCTAATGCTTCGACTGCATCCCTTAATGCAACGGGTAATTTTTTAATTCCCATTTCACGTTTTTTCTGTTCAGTAAGTTTGTAGATGTTCATGTTTACTGGATCTGGAGGCTGAATCTTCCTTTTAATGCCATCAAGGCCAGCTAAGAGCATAGCTGACTGGGCCAGATAGATATTGGCGCTAGGATCAGGTATTCTTGACTCTATCCTTTTTCGAGTCTCCATATTTTTATGATGGGATGGAATTCTAATGCATGCAGATCTGTTACTCCTGCTCCATGCCAGATTTGTGGGCGCCTCGAAACCAGGAACCAGTCTCCTGTAGGAGTTGGTAGTAGGATTTGTTATTGCACAGAGAGATCCTGCATGTTCAAGCAATCCTCCAATGTAATATTGCGCAGTTTGACTTAGTTCGGCATACTCGTCGTTTGGGTCATAAAAGGTGTTGACTTTTTTACCGTTTTCTTCTTTCCACAAACTTTGGCTAATGTGCATGGCAGATCCATTATCCACTTCCAATGGTTTTGCCATAAAATTTGCAACCCTACCACGTTTAGAAGCTACTTCTTTTGTAGTTTTTTTCATGGTAATTACGTTGTCTGCCATCGGAAGTAACTCATCAAATTCCATCTGTATCTCCCCTTGTCCGGCAGTTGCAACCTCATGATGGTGGGCCTCTATTTTAATTCCAAAATAATTATGTAATGTGCTTCCTATTTCATCTCTGGCACAGTTAAGACTATCAGCTGGCGGGGCTGGGAAATATCCCCCTTTTACTGGAATCATATAGCCACTTGCATTGTCAGTAGACCAAGGCGCCTCCCTTGATTCAATCGAATAACCAGTTCCTCCAGACCAGTTAATGGTGGACATGGGATTTGGACCTAGAACAATCTTGTCAAATATGAAAAATTCAACTTCTGGACCAAAATAACACTTGTCAAAACCCATATCCTTTGCAATCTCACATCCTCTTTCTGCTATGTATCTGGAATCCCTGGAATAACGTTTTCCAGAATATCCTTCATGAATGTTTACAAAAAAACGTGCTGACTTTGTGCGGTAGTTGGTATGTTCTCTTTCCTTGTAATCCATATCAAAAAAATCTGGATTAATAGCAAAAGTATTAGGATCGGGAGTTAAGAGCATGTCTGAATCATAAATCTCTTTGAATCCTTTAATGGAGCTGCCATCAAGCCTTGGCATTCCTTGGGAAAATGACTCTTCAGTTATGTCTCCACTGGCAATGCTAATCTGTTGTAACACCCCAAAAGGATCGCAAAATTGTAGTCTTACCCATTCAATTTCTGATTTTTTTATATCTTCAATTATTTTTGTAATTTTTTGGTCTGATTCATTACTCATATTTTTCACCAAAGATTATTCTATGCAAAACACTATCCTCTAAATTCAGACCATTGAAAATCTCTTGTAGTGAGAGGTTCACGTCTTCAAAGAATTAGGTTTGGTATTTAATTCTATTGGTAATCAATGGTATTCATCGGTAATGATAACCAATCTTTTTATAGGAATATAAAAAATGAAGACAAATGCCATTGCCCAAAGATGTTATGAATTTTCGATGGGACATGGCCAAGGTTGTAAAAAATGAAGGTCATACAGCTGATCTAAAAAGCCTCCTGCTTGATGCACAAAAAGCGGCAGACGGCCTAGTCCCTTATGCAAGTTTGGGTGCACATTCTCAAAATGATTATTTTTCAAACATGATGATTAACAATGCAAAAATAAATTCAACGCAGGATTATTCTGATGTTGATGCTTCCTTAATAATCGGAGGCAGGTACTCCAAAAAAATCATCAAAACAGATGTTCCTTTCTCAGTAGGGGGTATGAGTTATGGTTCAGTAAAACTGCCTGCAAAAATCTCATTGCATCTTGCATTAAACAAACTTGCAAAAAATGGAATTAAAATCTTGATGAATACAGGTGAGGGTGGCGCATTGCCATGGGAAATTTATGGGACAGAAAAATCCAGGGAAAAATTATCAAAAAGTCATTGGAATACAATTTTACAGTTTACAGATAAGTTGCTAAGAGCCAATCACTTGGAAGGATTAGATATTGATGAATTATTCACCAGAGAATATCCTCTAGTAGTTCAATATGCATCAGGTAGATTTTGGAAGGATCCTGCCTATCTTCTAAATGCTGATGGCATTGAGATAAAAATCGGTCAAGGGGCAAAAATAGGTCATGGAGGGATACTTCCAGGATCCAAAGTAACTGAACTGGTTGCAGAAAATCGTGGAATACTTGCACACAAACCTGCGCATTCTCCATCAAGACATCTGGATATTTTAGGACCTGAAGATTTGGTTGCAAAAGTACTTGAACTCAGAGAATTAACTAATTGGGAAACACCGATAATTGTGAAAGTTGGGGCCTCACGCATTTATGACGATATGGAAATAATCCTGAAATCATATGCAGACTGTGCTACCGTTGACGGATTGGTCGGGGGAACAGGAGCTGCACCATATGAAGTCAGGGAGGATATCGGAATCAACACCATAGCATCACTACGTCCCATTAGAGATGCAGTTAACGATTACTATGAGACACATGACAAAGATGGTTTCAAACTACTAGTAAATGGAGGCATTTGGGATTCAGAAAGAATTGCCAAAACAATTGCTCTTGGGGCAAATGGTGTAGGAATTGGAACTGGATTTTTAC
>JAOTYR010000021.1 GCA_029861785.1 Candidatus Nitrosopumilus sp. | reverse complement strand
GTAATGGTTTCACCTTCCCAGCTTTGCGCTTTGGTTTGATAACTGGACGTAATGGTTTCACCTTCCCAGCTTTGCGCTTTGGTTTGATAACTGGACGTAGTAATTTAGTTTTTTTAATTATAGATCTAGGCACAAATATTAGACGGGTTGCTATTATTAAACAATTTATGAAATATAACAATTAAGAAAAAAACATCCGTTTACAAAAAGATGTTGATAGACAATGTCAAAAAAAATCTTGTTTGGGACAAAACTGAGTTGTGGAAACCTGATGTAAAAATACTTGATGAAGTATCTATCTACTCCAAAATATTTGAGATAATCTGTAATAAAGGAGATTTGATATTCATTATCCGTAATACTCTGATTTTCTAAAATGATTGGTTTGAAATTATTTTTCGGACGGATAAATAAAAAATTTCTATAATTTACGCAACTTTCTGTGACTTTTAGTATATAACCCACATGACCTTTGGAAAAAAACGTGGGAGTTTCTAAAAATTCCAAAAAAGTAGATAAGACGCTTAGACTGGCAAAAGAAAATCTAAGAAGAGCTGAGGTGAAATTCAGGGTAATAATAAAAAATGTATATTCCAAGACCGAGGCAGTTAGAAAAGCACATAGAGCAGTAATAAAAGCAATTTCTGAAGAAAAAAAAGCATTTAGGGCGTGGAGGAAAGCAGTAAACAATCTTTTTGAGGCGAGAACAAAAAGACGACGAGGTTGGGTAGATGCTGACTATGTTGAGAGAGCAAGAAAGAGATCTAAAAAAGCCTCAGTCGAGTATAAACATAGTAAGTTAAAAACAAGTAAAATGAGGAAGATCCTTAAATCAAAAAAAGAGGATCTTAAAAGAGCAGTTAATGCAGATAAAAAAACAGCGGCATTATATGAAAAAATGGCTACGGCTCATTTGAGAGCAGTAGTTATAAAAGAGATCAACAAGTATCGCAAGAGATGATATGCCGCTTTTTTATTGACAGTCGATAAACTAGATAACACCACAATTTTTAATAGAATAATTTACCTAGTATCGTCATGACCACATTTTCTAAACACAATACGGATGAAGAATTAACATAATTTGATCGCAAAAATACTTTTTTTTAAAAAATATTAATCAAAGATTGTATCCAAAAACATGGAATTTCACCCTAGGGATTTGCCAATTTTTAAGATATATGATTTGAAGGATGAAGTGGATGCAACTAACGTAGTTTCTGACATGGTCAATCTTGGATTTAGTAATAGAAAAGAAGGATTCAAAATTTTAATGCCAAAAGAAGCCAAGATTGCAAAAAGAATTGGATATTCAGTTACTACAGGGGTCAATTATGGGTTAAGGAAAAAAAATGAGGTCCGAGACATAAAATATTGGACATATCATCATGATGATGATCACTTTGCAATAGTGTTGATTAGCAATAGAGTCCTAGAAGAATTAGGTTTTTGATTTATCAAAAAATTTGTAAAGTTTAGTCCTATGTGCAAGTACTCCAGTTAGCATTATTCCTAGAATAGTTCCACCTATTACATCCATAGGGAAGTGTTGTATAACATAGACTCGGCTAATTGACACTAAAATGGGGTACAAGAATAGTAGGTAACAACCCCTTGGGAATCGTTCTGATAGAACATATGCTAAAACAATTCCAAAAACAATCGATCTTGCAGCATGTCCAGATGGAAATGATGCATTATATCCACCCTCACAAAAAAGTGCAAAGGTATCCTTACTAATTTCTACAGGAAACTCCACTCCCTCATAATTAAAATCAGGCCTATCTCTATCTACACCACATTTTATGTAGCCAGTAAGCAGAGTACTAAGAACAATTAGGATCATGAGAGTAATACCTATTCTTCTAGTTTTTTTAATGATAAGGGTGATAACTCCAAATCCTAACATGTAAAATGAATCACCACTTTCAGTTATTGACTGCATTATGATATCTAAAAAAGGATTTCCAATATTTTCTGATATAAAAAATATTACACTTTGATCAAACTCTTCAGTGATTTCAAAATAGACCAAGGCAAGAACAATCAAAAATGAAATTACTAACAGAACAAAGGAACGAGACCTAAAATCAAAAATCCAATTTTGCAATTAGTTAAACCCCTTGAGCACCATTTTTAATTTTTCCTCGATAAGATAAATCTTGAAACATGGTATCGATAACAAACAGATGTTTCAAAGTCTGATCGGCTCAAAGAATTTAACCAAGTAAATAATAGGAAGATCGTGAAGGTCCTCACACTAGATGATTTTGATCTTAAAGACAAGACCGTTTTTTTAAGAGTCGATATGAACTGCCCGATAGATCCTGAAACCTTAGAGATTACAGGTACCAAAAGAATTGAGGAGGCAATTGAGACAATAGAATCACTAAAGGAAGCAAAGGTTGTAGTTGCATCCCATCAAGGACGAGTAGGAAATAAGGACTATACTGGAATGGACAAACATGCTAAAGTACTTGAGAAATTATTAGGAAAAAAAGTCAAATATGTTGAAGATGTGATAGGAATTTCTGCACAAAATGAAATTAAAAATTTAAAAAATGGAGAGGTACTACTTTTAGATAATTTACGTTTGTGTGCAGAGGAAAATTACGAGATCTCACCAGAGACTGCATCAAAAACAATTATGGTAACTAGACTATCCAAGCTCTTTGATCTGTGCGTTTTGGATTCATTTCCTAGTGCACATAGATCTCATCCATCCATTGTAGGATTTCCACAAGTTTTACCTGCATGTGCAGGACGTATCGTAGAAAGAGAGGTCAGAAGTCTTGATGAAATAATGACAGTTGCCAAAGCACCACACGTGATAGTTTTAGGAGGTTCAAAGGTGCCAGATAGGCTTGAAGCAATCAAATTATTGATTCAAAATGGACGGGCAGATCATGTATTGCTTACAGGAGTAATAGGAAATGTGTTTATGCGCGCTCAAGCACGAATCAAGTTTCCCCTGGGCATCAAAAGAGAAGAAGAGGTTGTGGCAAAGGCACATTCTCTAATTGGAGAATATCCAGATGTGTTTTCAACCCCAGTAGATATTGCCATTGACAAAGATGGAGAAAGAATTGAGATGGATGTAAGGGAAATTGCAAAGGGAGATAAAATTTATGATCTAGGTCCAAAGACAGTAGATTTCTATTCAAAATTAATTTCAGGGGCAGGGACAGTTTTTATCAGTGGTCCTGCAGGATTTTTTGAAAAAGAAAACTTTCGTTTTGGAACAAAAGGATTGCTAGAAGCTGTAGCAAATTCAATGGCAACAACAATTGTTAGTGGAGGTCATTTGACATCAGCTCTTAAGAGTCATGGATTGGCAGAAAAAATTAACCATATTAGTACAGCTGGGGGTGCACTAGTTCTTTATCTCACAGGTGAGAAACTTCCAATGATAAAGGCATTAGAAGAGGCTGCAATAAAACATCGGAACTAAATTGTCGTTTTGCAAGAAGGGTTTGGACATGTTTGATTTTCAGATTTTCCAATATAGATATCGTGATTACAAGAATTACAATGATGTTTTTTTAAAGGTTCAAATATCTTAAGCCAGATAGTAGTAAAGTTTTGCGCAATATTTCTTGTTAAACCTGAATCACAAATTTCTTTGATGTAAGGTTCCAAATCATCAATTATCCAAGAGGAATCAAAATCTCCTTCTTTTTTTATGAGTTCAAAAATTTCATCATTTGTAAATTTTGTATCCACATCATTGTATTTTTCAAAAATTATTTTTCTGATTTGCAGCTGAATCGGCATAGAAGGTGTAAATGTACTCATATACTAGTACAAGTTGGCTGCCTCTTCTTTTAACTTATCTACATCTTGTGAATCATCCAGATGTTTTCCAAGATAAGAGTAAAGAGCATATTTTAGAACTTTGAGTGAAAGTAATGCACATTTTATTCTAACGGCCTGAAGATTTTCAAGACCAAGCTCTCCTAAAACATCAGTCTTTGAGATGTTTTTGACCTCATCAATGCTTTTTCCCTTTGCAATATCTGTTAAAACCGAGGAGCAAGCCATGCAAATAGCGCAACCTTTTCCATGAAATTTAATATCAGAAACTTTGTCATCATCAATTTTCATATCAATGTCTATACTATCACCGCATAGGGGATTAGAATCATGAAAAGTAACGTCATGATCTTCAATCTTTCCATAGTTAATAGGATTTCTTGAATAGTCGATAATCATTTCATGGTAAATGTCTGCGTTGCTCATAGTTTGAATATCCTTGCCACTTTATTTAATGAATTAATTAATTTATCAATCTCCTCTTTTGTGTTGTAAATGTAAAAACTTGCTCTAGATGTTGCTGCAACATTTAGTCTATCCATTAGCACTTGAGCACAATGATGTCCAGATCTTATTGCTATCCCCTCTTCATCGATTATTTGAGCCACATCATGAGGATGAACATCTGCAAAATTAAATGAAATTACCCCACCCCGTTTTGAAATATCTTTTGTTCCATAGATATGTAAGCCTTTAACTTCAGATAATTTTTCCATTGCATAAGAAGTCAATTCAACTTCATGTTGTCTAATGTTATCCATTCCAATTTTTAAAAGATAGTCAATTGCAGCACCTAACCCTACAACATCAGCAATATTTGGAGTTCCTGCTTCAAATTTGTAAGGTAGATCATTCCATGTTGTTTCATACTTGTGAACTTCCCTAATCATATCGCCACCACCATGGAAGGGAGTCATCGTATTTAACACAGATTTTCGTACCCATAAGGCACCAATGCCGGTAGGACCCAGCATCTTGTGACCTGAGAAAGCAAAAAAGTCACAACCTAATTTCTCAACATCTACTTTCATGTGAGGTACAGCTTGGGCACCATCAATCAAGGTAAGTACTCCTGCCTCTTTGCATTTTGAAATAATTTTTTCAGTATCAGAGATTGTTCCCAAAACATTTGACATTAAACTAAAGGTGACAAGCTTGACTTTGCCTGTTGCAAGGTATTTGTCAAGGTCATCTAAGATTAATTCCCCATCATCATCCATTCCAATATATTCTAATTTTGCGTGCTTTTCTTGGGTTAGCAATTGCCACGGAACAATATTACTATGATGCTCATACTCTGTAGTTACAATAATGTCACCTTCTTTTAGATGTGCACGCCCCCATGAATAAGCAACTAGATTAATTGCCTCAGTTGTCCCCCTAACAAAAATAATTTCTTCTCTGTTTGAGACATTGATAAAAGTTGCAATTTTATCTCGTGTTTTCTCGTAGAGTTCGGTTGCCTCTTCAGCAAGTGCATAGACAGCCCGGTGAATGTTTGCATTGTGGTTTCTATAATAATCATTTATTGCATCAATTACCTGGTTTGGCTTTTGTGTGGTAGATGCATTGTCTAAATAAACGAGAGTTTTGTTTTCTCTAATTGTTCTTTCTAAAATTGGAAAGTCCTTTCTGATATTTTCAAAAGATATCTGAGCACTTTGCATTATCTAAACCTCCACGTAAATCTCGTTTTGTTCTATTTTAACATTGTATGTTTTTAGTGGAACCTCAGCAGGGAGATTTTGGGGTGAGCCATTTTCTAAATTGAATACCGATAGATGTAAAGGGCACCTAACCCCTTCTTCACTGAGAAATCCAGTAGAAAGATCAGCATTAGCATGTGTACAAATTAAATCAGTCGCAAAAATTTTTCCCTTTTGATTTGCTAGAAGAATTTTTTTATCATCGGAATTAAATCCAAATAATTGTCCGTCTTTGACTTGGTCTAAAGTACAGGCCTTAATCCACTCAGACATCTTGATTACCTGTATTTGTAGTGCTGTTCAATTTCTGCATCTTCATTGTAACGAGTTTCCTCTACTTCAACGAATTTTGCAAGTTCTTCGTCAGTGTTTATTGTTAATTCTTTTTCATCCCATTTTGATTCAATTAGATATGCAATCCAAGCCCTTACTTGGAAGGACATTTTTCTTGACAAAGGCTCCAAGAAACCCTCAACAATTGTTCTTTCTGCTTCGGCATGGCTAAGACATCTTGTTTTAAGATAGAAAATTTGCTCCTCATCAATCTGAGCCACTGAAGCAGAATGTGTTGCCTTTACATCATTTGTAAAAATCTCCAAGCCCGGAATTGCATCAGATTTTGCATCTTTATCCAATAGAATTGAGCGTCCCGACAAAAAGGAGTTGGATTTTGCGGCATTTTCTTTAATTCTAATCATTCCCTTGAATAGAGATTTTGATTTGTTTCTAAGAATTGATTTTTCAACGACTCTTCCCTCAGTTGCAGGAGCTTCATGATTTACATCTGTTTGAATATCAAAGGATTGTTCATTATTTCCAAAAATCACTTCAGAGTCATTTGCAGACGCACCAGTACCGTTAAGAAAATATTCTATTTTATATCTAGATAAAACAGACCCAAATAATCCAGAATACCAATTTACTTTAGAATCTTGCCCAAGATCAGTTCTCCTGGTAGAAAAATTAACTGTACTTTGTTCCATCATTTGCAGGGTTGTCATGTCAAGATGAGAATTTGCTGCAGCGTTTGTGTTAAACAATTCAAGATATGCTTGCTGCTTTTCTGATTTGGTTGAATAAAGTTCTTGAACTATGATGCTCTTGCTACTTTCATCAGCAAATACAATGTTCCTTGAAATGGTAGATATTCCATCGTCAGACATACAAGTTACTAAATGAATTGGGCTTTCAAGTATGAGGTTTTTAGGAATGTGAATAAAAACTCCTGAATTAAATGCTGCGTTGTTTAGTGCAGTAAATTTATCATTTTTGGAGATGGAAGATTCAAGTGCCTTTCTCACTAGATCAGGATTATTTTTTATCGCGTCTTCAATTGAGGATATTACAAGCCCTTTTGATTTGAGTTCGTCAGAAATGTTAATTTTGTGAATATTTGTCCCTATTTGTATAATACAAGTTTCTTTTTCTAATTCACCTAATCTTTTTTGCAGAATACTTGGAACAGTTTCAGTGGTTGAAACCGAAATGGAAACTTGCTGAGGATCCATTTTTTTAGCATCGGTATATTTGTTGTAAAGAGGAGACGTCTCTATTGGAAGACTTTCATAAACAGAAAGAGAAATTTTTCTGTACTCTTTTAGCCAGTCCGGTTCATTATTTGATGAAGAGATCTCATCAATATGTCCAGTATTAATTGTCGAAAGTGTTTGAGACATGCCTAATCATTTTAGCCTAACCAACAGAGTCATCCATCTCTATTTTGATTAGCCTGTTTAATTCTACGGCATACTCCATTGGTAATTCTTTTGTAAATGGCTCCATGAATCCGTTTACAATTAAGGACAAGGCCTCTTCTTCGGAAAATCCTCTACTCATAAGGTAAAAGATTTGTTCATCACCAATTTTACCTACAGTAGCCTCATGGGTAATTGTTGCATCCTCCTGGTTGATTTCCATGTATGGGTACGTGTCTGTCTTTGATGTATCATCAAGTAGCAAGGCATCACATCTGACCGTTGCTTTTACGTTGGTAGCACCTTTTGCTACATTTAGCAGTCCTCTATAGGTTGATCTGCCATCAAGTCGACTGACTGATTTTGAGGTAATCTTTGAGGTGGTGTTTGGTGCCAAGTGAACCATTTTAGCACCAGTATCTTGGTGTTGACCTTTTCCTGCAAATGCAATTGATAGAGTCTCACCATATGCACGTTCTCCCATCAAATAGATTCCAGGGTATTTCATTGTGAGTTTACTTCCAATGTTTCCATCAATCCATTCTACAGTTGCACCTTCATATGCATAAGCTCGTTTAGTTACAAGATTGTAAACATCGCTACTCCAGTTTTGGATTGTGGTGTATCGCAGTTTTGCATCCTTGTGTGCAACTAATTCGACAACTGCAGAATGCAGTGATTCAGATGAGTACACAGGAGCAGTACATCCCTCAATATAATGAACTTCAGAGCCTTCATCTGCAATGATCAAGGTTCTTTCAAACTGTCCAATATTTTCTGCGTTTATTCTAAAATATGCTTGTAAAGGCATATCGACTTTGACGCCGGGTGGTATGTAAATGAAAGAACCTCCACTCCAAACTGCACTGTTTAATGCAGCAAATTTGTTATCTTCTGGTGGAATAATTTTACCAAAGTATTTTTTGAAAATCTCAGGTTGTTCTTTTAGTGCAGCATCTGTATCTAAAAACATGACTCCTTGTTTTGCTAAATCTTCTCTTAAGCTATGATAAACAACTTCAGACTCATATTGTGCACCAACACCTGCAAGGAATTTCTTTTCAGCTTCTGGTATGCCAAGTTTATCAAACGTAGCTTTTACATCTGCTGGTACGTCATCCCAGTTCTTCTCAGTTTTTTCAGTTGCTTTTGCATAATAAAAGATATTTTGAAAGTCAATTACACTAAGATCTCCTCCCCAAGTAGGCATTGGTTTTTTCATAAAAATCTCAAATGATCGAAGTCTAAAGTCAAGCATCCATTGAGGCTCATCTTTCATTTTGCTAATTGCAATTACAGTTTCCTTTGAGAGCCCTTTTTTACTGAGATGAACATACATGTCAGTTGAATCTTTAAAATCATATTTTGAATAATCCATGTCAAGATTTTCAGTGGTCATGATGAGCATAACTCCGTTATATTATAAATACATGAGGAAAAATAGGCATAGCTAAATAGCTTTAGCTTATGTCTAGAGTTTAGCTATAGAAAATGTCTGGACAAATTATCAGTGTTTAATTATGTGAAATATACAAAATATGCACATGGTAGACATAACAACAATTAGAATTACAAAGTCAACTCACAAGGAAATCTTGAAAATTATGGGACAAATTCAATAATTTAGTTTTTTTCATCTTTTGTAATTTTATCATATTCTACTGAAGTCATGTATGGTTTTGCTTGTCCCACATGAAGATAACAAGACACATCTTCACAATTATACCAATTTTTATTTTTTCCATCTAGATGCAAATTACAAACTTCACAGTTGTAAGAGGTGTATGTTAAATTATCATCATCGACATCAGGACCATCATCAATATCATAAAATTCAGTATTCTTTTTACATTTAGGACAATACATCATTTCTATCATATTTTCTATTAAGAAACAAAATAAGAGCTTTTTGTGTACTAGAGCAAATCAAAAATAAAAAAGAGGTTATAGTTTGGGAATGATTTTAGTGTATTTTGATGACATCAATACACCAACAGATATTGCTGCAAACATTACTACTGTTGCAATTGCTCCAAATTCAGGAACTATATTGAACATCAAAATCTCCCCTTTGGGTCCAGTCCAATTATCTTTGTCATTTGGTAGTCCAAATCCAAGTACTGTCACCTCAATGTCAACTTGATCAGATGAATCTAATGGTGCAGTAGTATGCATTCTTGTTCCCTCATGTTCATGTGATCCAAGAGCCAAAAGAACTTCTTTGCCATTTTGGGATACCATGAGATCATAGTTTGCATGTTTTTTTAAAGATCCGGTTGAATCTCTGAATTTTATTTCTATAGACATTTCTTCATCTGAAGCAGGATTACTTGCTGTAATTTCTGCACGTAATTTTCCATCTTCAGATATTCCAGATACTGTTGTTTCATCTTCTGATGGCACTCCGACAATAATTGTTCCGTCTCCTGGTTCTGGTCCTTCATCAGCTTGAACAGTTACAATACCTTCCATCCACGGGTGAACCATACAAAAGTATGGGTAATCTCCGATTGCTTCGAATTTGTGTGAGAAGGTTGTACCTGCCATAAACAAGCTGCTATCAAATATACCAGATGGTCCATCTGCTGCACTTCCGCCAGTCACAGTGTGAGCTGCAGAGTCATCATTTGACCATGTGACTTCGCCACCAACATCTACTGTTACTTCATATGGAATGTAACATTCGTTTGTGGTCTCACATCCTGGAACTGAGGTTCCTTGAGGAACGCTTACGCTAGCAGTAGCATGATCTGCAAATACGGGAATCGTCATGGTTCCCAAAGAGAACACAAACAATATCAATAGAGAACAAAGTACTGTTTTCTTTTTTGAAATCATTATCTGATTTTAAGACATGAAGGATAAAAGAATGTTGGAAATTATTGCAATAATGTTTCTTTGAGAGTATCAAAGGATCCTAAAACTGTATGTACTTTAGATACAATGTTTTTCACATAAAAATTTTTTAGCTCATCAGCAGTAAATGGTCCAATTGCTATCACTTGAGTTTTCTCCAAATTTTCTATTAATTTTGATTTTTCATAATCTTTTGTCATTATTTCAAAGAAACCTCTAACAGAGGATACACTTGTAAAAACAATACCATCAACTTTATCTTGAGAGAATAATTCTCGGAATTCATTCCATTGAGAGGTATCTCTAAAGGCACATACATCATACAAATGAATCTCCAAAACATCAATGCCAATTTTGTTTAGCAATTCTTTCAAAAATGGAGTCGATGCACCACTACGTGGGACTATTACCTTTCTTCCAACTGCGTGAATTTTTGTAAACTCTTCACCCACACCAACTGAGGAGTATAGGCGGGGTTGATAATTTACTTTAATGCCTTCTTTTTCAAGTGCCAAGGTGGTTTTTGGGCCAACAGACATTACCATTGTATTTGCCACTGCTAACTGCAATTTTTCTAATTGATCTACTTTTTTTGCAGTATCAAAAAGGAGTTTAACTGCCTTGGAACTCATAAAAACAGAATAATCAGGATCATATTCTTTGATAGATTCTAAGAACTCATCTACAATTTTCTCACCCTTGCTTACAAGTTCAATTGTAGGAAGGAGTAATGGTCTGGCATTATTTTTTTCCGCAAGTTCGATGAATTCAGAGGCATCATCCTTTGAACGAGTAATGGCTATTGTTTTCCCATCAAGCATCTATTTCCACCCTATTGTTTTTGACAAGTCAACTACTGTCCCTATGATAATATTAGTTGGAGGGGTTATCTTGTTTTTCTTTACAAGTTTTGCAATGTTTGAAATTGTTCCTTGAATCATTTTTTGTTTTGAAGTAGTTCCATTTTGAATTACTGCTACAGGAGTTTTCTTATCCATGCCTCCTGCAATTAGCTGCTTGCATATCTCGTCAATCCTAGATAGTCCCATCATGATCACAATGGTATCAACTGACTTTGCAAGTCTTTTCCATTTTACAGATTCATTTTTCTTTTCAGGGTCCTCATGTCCTGTTACAAATACAACAGATGACGCATACTTTCTGTGAGTCAATGGAATTCCAGCATAAGTTGCAGATCCAATCCCAGAGGTAATTCCAGGAACAATTTCATATTTTACTTTGTGCTCTTTTAGAAATTCTGCTTCTTCTCCACCACGTCCAAAGATTATTGGATCTCCACCTTTTAGTCGAACAACCATTTTTTTAGATTTCGCATATTTTACCATCAAGTCATTTGTGGTATTTTGATGAGTAGTATCATCTCCAACTGCACGACCCACATAGATTTTTTTTGTTTTTTTTGGAATCATTGAAATTATTTTTTTGCTAACTAATCTATCATATAGTACAACGTCTGATTTTTGGATAAGTTCTACTCCACGCAGAGTGATTAATTTGTGGTCTCCAGGGCCAGCTCCTACCAAGTAGACTTTGCCTGTCATTTCTTATTCCATTCCTCCACTTTTTCTCTCCAATTTAATGCAAGGTCATTTACTCCTTTCTGGCAAAGTTCTTCTCCAGCGCTTTTCCCTAAAGAATAAGGATCATTTTTGCTGCCAGTTTTATTTACATAAATGGAGGTTTTTCCATCCACGGAAAATGCGCTGACTTGCAGGCTCAAGGTATCCCCATTTGATTTGGCATATGCACCAACAGGAAACCTACATCCAGAATCTACAAAGTCAGACAAGGCTCTTTCTGATTCAATCTCCAATCTTGAATCAGTATCCTCTATTTTTTTTAACATCTGGATTGTTTTCTCATCATCTTTTCTTGCAACTATTGCAAGTGCCCCTTGTCCAGGAGATGGAGAAAAATCTTCAATAGATAATTCTGTAAAGGAAACATCAATTCCTAATCTTGTAATTCCAGCTTTTGCCAAAACGATTGCATCATAGATTTCTCCATATGCTTTTCTTATTCTTGTCTCAATATTTCCACGAATAGGTTTTACTACCACATCAGGTCTTTTTCTTGAGATTTGAACAGCTCTTCGAAGTGAACTCGTCCCAATTACAGAACCAGACTTTATAGAATCAAGCGAAGAGTTATCTGATGAGATAAACACGTCATTTACCATTTCTCTTTTTGGAATACATGCAAGAGTAAGAGTATCATCAAGCTGTGATGGTACATCCTTTAAACTATGAACGGCAAAGTCTACTTCATTTTGAGCAACGGCCTTATCAATCTCTTTTTCAAATATTCCCTTTTGATCAATTGTAAATAGAGGTCTTGAATCAGTGTCTCCTTGGGTCTTTATTGGTTTTATCTCAAATTCAATATCATGATGTGCTCTTTTGAGTTCCTCAATTACCCAGTTTGTTTGAGCAAGAGATAGTTGACTCCCTCTTGCTCCAATCAGGTACTTCAATTCTTCACCAATTTTAGCCCAGATTGATATGCATCAAGTGCCTTGTTAAGATCAGTCTGCTTGTGAGCATCAGATAAGAAAACTACCTCAAACTGAGATGGTGCAATGAAAACTCCATTTTTTAAGAGACTTTGGAATAATTTCTGGAATTTTTTTGCGTCTGCATTTTTAGAAGTTTCATAGTTTACAACAGGTTTTTTTGTAAAGAAAATCTGAAACATCGAGGCTGTCGAATTGATTTGATGAGGAATTTTCATGTCTGTGGCCAGGTCGTCTAAAGCTCGAGTAAAACGAAGATTGTATTTTTCGAGTTTGTGGTAAAGAGTATTTTTAATTTTATTTATTGTTTTAAGAGAACTGATAGCAGCACTAACTGAGATGGGGTTTCCTGCAAAGGTGCTTGCTTGATACACCTTGCCACCAGGAGACAATAAATCCATAATCTCTTTTCTTCCCCCAACTGCGGCTATGGTAAATCCGTTACCCAATGCTTTTCCAAGTGTTGTAATATCTGGTTTTATTCCAAAGTGTTTTTGAGCTCCCCCTGTTGAGACTCTGAATCCAGTTACAACTTCATCAAAGATTAACGGAATGTTATTTTCTCTTGTTATCTTTCTGATGTCTGCAAGAAAATTATTCTCAGGTAAAATCAATCCCATGTTTGCAAGTATGGGCTCTACGATAACTCCTGCAACATCTTTGTTTTTTCTAATTGTCTTTTCCAGATCTTCGCTATTGTTATATTGAACAACCAAGGTGTTCTTTGATACTTCATCTAACCCACCATCAGATACAGAAATTCCATTATGTGCAGAGCCAGAACCTGCCTTTACAAGAACAGAATCATGAGCTCCATGGTAACATCCCTCAAATTTTATTATTTTTTTCTTTTTTGTAAATCCTCGAGCAAGGCGAATAGCAGTCATTGTTGCTTCGCCACCAGTGTTTACTAAACGGACTTTGTCAATGGATGGAAAATTACCAATGATTAATTTCGATAATTCAATTTCTAGTTGCGTGGGAGTGCAATACAGAGTTCCAATTTTGAGCTGTTTTGATACGGCTTGAATAATTTCTTTTCTTCTATGACCTAAAAGAAGAGCACCATAACCATTGCAAAAATCAATGTATTTTTTTTCCTCCTCATCCCAAATGTGTGCTCCTTCAGATTTTTTGGTAAAGAATGGGTATGGCTGAAAATACCTTACAGGGCTATTTACTCCAGATGGTATTATCTTCTTTGAATCTGAAAATAGCCTTGAATTTGACAATATCTTTGTTTAAAATGGGTTATTATTATTCGTAATATCAAGAATTTTCTTGCTTTCTATGATTGAGAAGTTTCCCTCTAAACAGAAATGCAACAATAATTGTACCCACGTATGGAGCACTCCAATAAAGCCAGAGATTATCGATAACTCCAGAAAGTAGGGCAGGTGCTAATGCCCTTGCAGGATTCATAGAAGCTCCAGAGATGAATGCTAAAAAGAAAATATCCAATCCAACTATTCCACCAATTGCGATTCCACTAAATCCTTTCAATCCCTTGGTATACACGACAGTAAAGATTACAGCCATTAATAATCCAGATGCTAAAACCTCAATTGGAAATATTAAAAATAAAGAATAGTCATAGTTTGGTGCATTTGCACCAAGATCAGCTTCTGTTCCAATAAAACTCATCACAAATAAAGAACCAAGAATTGCCCCAATAATTTCAGCTGCAAAATACCAAATAATTTGAATTTTTGAGATATGTCCGGTAATGTAATAGCCTATTGTCACTGCAGGGTTAAAATGAGCGAGTGAAATTTTTCCAAAAGAGTATACTCCAATAATTAATGCAATAAAGGGCGCAACTGCTGCAAACCAAGTTCCATATGGTCCACCAATTTGAACATCATATACAATTGAACCCGTAGCAAAAATTACAAGGATAAAAGTTCCAATTAGCTCTACAATAAAGATTTGAGGATTAGAGTATGTCATTTTTATTTCTCTAATTTTTGAATGAGATTAAACACTTGATTTTTGATTTGATCATGAATCGCTCTTACCTGAATAATGTCTTTGTCTTTAGGATCTAAAATATTCCAATCAATCACATCTTTAACAAACAAAGATGGACAAGACTCTTTGTCCATACAACCCATGTTTACAGTAATTGATGAATAAATCATCTCATCTTTCAATTCTTTTGGTTCTTGTTTGGTAATATCAATCCCAATCTCTTTCATCACCTCAGTTACTGTAGGATTGAGTTGGGGTTTTGGGGAAGTTCCAGCGCTGATTACATCAAATTGTGGTGCCATTTCACGAAGAAATCCTTCTGCCATCTGACTTCTTCCAATATTTTCTACGCATACAAAAAGGATTTTTTTGGATTTTGTCATATAATTATATAAATATTAGTTTATATAAATTTAAATTGATATGAATGGTCCTAGTCTTCTCAAATGTGTTTGTGATGATACTAGATTTGAGATTTTAGAAATGCTTCAAAAAAACAAAGAGCTGTGTGTAAGTGATTTTGTGTTAAAAATAAAAAAAGATCAACCATTAATATCACACCATCTTAAAACATTGAAAAACTGCGGGATTGTAAAATCTAGAGACGAAGGAAAAAAAGCAATGTACAGTATTTCAAATCATCAACTATCTGAATTAATTTCTATCATTACGAAGGCAAGCAAGAAAATTCCAATTTTATGTAATGACAATAACTGTTGTTAAACAAATTTCTCGGTACGAAGAACACCCACATCACCAACGTACAAAACGATAGCAAAATTTGTAAAAAGAGTCCTTGCAATTTCCTCAATTACATCTTGAAGTTTATCTTCTTGCATAATTACCTCCACTTTAACATTTTTTTCATTCTTTAATCCTTGCCCACGTAAGCCACGTGCACCATTCCCTTCAACTTCGTATGTTGTATATCCCGAAATGTGATGTTTTGCTAAAATATCTATAACATTTTTCTGAGCTAGAATCTCACATGTAACAGTAAGAAGTTTCACATTGTAAAGTTTCATATCAATCCTTTTAAGATGTAGTTCAATAAGTCTATCGATCCCTCATTGTGTACAATTGATGAAACCATAAACATTATTGGAAGTAACACGATGATATTGTAAGGAAACGTAATTCCTAATGCAGATGTAATGTAAAGACTAGGTTTTGCTTGAGGAATGGCATGACGCAAAACTGCTGGTGCTGCAATAAATGATGCACTAGCAAGAAGTAATCCAAACATAACTGCACCTCCAAGGCTTAACCCTATTGCAGTAGCAACTAACACGCCTATAATTCCATTAAATGTAGGCATAATTATTGAAAATGCTATCAAAAATACTCCGACTTTTTTAATATCATCTAATCTTTGACCTGCAATAATTCCCATTTCAATTAAAAATATTACGATGGCGCCAGTAAACAATTCATCAAAGACTATACTGATTGATTCAAATCCTTCCTCTCCAATCATATATCCAATAATAATACTTCCAAGAAGAATTACAATGGCTTTACCTGTAATTGATTCATGTAAAACTTGCTTTAGATTAGTTTTAGTTTCTGTAATTCCCATTCCTATTTCAGATTCACTAATCTCTCCAAGAGATTCTTTTTTTGTCTTCATCTGTTTTGATACAGCCATATTTGTCAAAAAGATTGCCAAGATAAACGCAACAGGTTCTAATATTGCAAGTACAGCAGCTAAGAAACCTTCAGATGTTACACCTTGATTTTTGAGAAAAGAAAGACCTACCGAAAATGTAACTGCACCTACTGCACCATATGTTGATGCTAATGCATATGAATCAAACAAGTTGAATTTACCTAGACGGCGAAGTATTTGATAATGATTTAATGTAAAAAGCAATGACAATCCAATTGCGGCTAGCATTGGAACAAGCATTTTCTCAAATCCCGTATTTCTCATTTCAATTCCTCCATGCAACCCAATTGCAGCAAGCAGGTAAATCGGCAAAAATTCCGAAATGGCGTCAGGAATTTTTAAATCAGATTTTATTCTGGCAGCAATTATACCAAAAATAAAAAACAACACAATTGGTGTTAATAGGTTCGATTGAATTAATCCCAGAATATCCATTTGAATGATTCAAAAATTTTCATGTAGAATAAAAACCAAATCATCAAGGGATCAGACAAATAGATGAATCAAGTAAGTAAATCCAATTCCCATAAGAGCACTACCAGGAATAGTGATTATCCATGCAAATACAATTTGTCGCCCTACACTCCATCTTACTGCACGTGTTCTTCTTGCAGCACCTGAGCCCATGATTGTGCCTGTAATTGCATGAGTAGTACTTGCAGGAATTCCAAATACAGCAAAAATTGCCAACATCAAGCCGCCCCCAGTTTCGGCGGCAAATCCCTGATATGGTTTTAGCCTTGTGACTTTAACACCCAGAGTCTTTATGACCTTATAGCCTCCAAAGAATGTCCCTAATCCCATCGCAGTTGCTGCTGCAAGAATTACCCAAAGAGGCATATCAAGTTCTGGAATC
The DNA here is from genome assembly GCA_029861785.1 of Candidatus Nitrosopumilus sp. Classification (GTDB taxonomy): domain Archaea; phylum Thermoproteota; class Nitrososphaeria; order Nitrososphaerales; family Nitrosopumilaceae; genus Nitrosomaritimum. The sequence continues at coordinate 611 of JAOTYR010000021.1, read as the reverse complement.
AATCCTGCTGAAAAAAGAATTAGAACTATAATACCCATGGTTTTTTGACCGTCATTTGCACCATGAGTAAGGGCAAACCAAGCTGAAGAAATTATTTGTAATTTTCCAAAGGTTTTGTTTACTATTGCAGGTCTACGGTTTGCAAAAATTGTAATTATTAGTCCAGTCAACAAAAAGCCAAAAATAATTCCACCCACAGGAGCAATGACTATTCCTGCTAATACTTTGGTCAAACCACCATACACTAATTTTTCAAAACCCAAACCTGCAATACCTGCTCCCATTATTCCACCAACTAAAGAGTGGCTGTTGGAAATTGGCAATCCAAAATACGTACACAAAGAACTCCAACCAATGGCACCTGCTAAACCTCCAACAATCATGTATACTGTAACGTCATCTGGGCTGACAATTCCTTTCGCAATTGTGGTAGCTACTGCAACACCAAAAATAAAAGGACCAATAAAATTCATAGCCGCAGATAATGAAACTGCTTGTAATGGTTTTAACACACGTGTTCCAATAACGGTTGCAACAGAATTTGCAGAGTCATTAAATCCATTTACAAAATCAAAGATTAATGCTACAATAATGGCTCCAATCGCGATTTC
>JAOTYR010000020.1 GCA_029861785.1 Candidatus Nitrosopumilus sp. | reverse complement strand
TGAAACTAGATTATCCATTGATTCATTTAAAATATCAAGCATCTCCTTGTCTGCAAGTGCAGTTAAGATTGCCTTTTTTAGTTTTTCACTTTTTATTATCATAATATTTCATTGGTATACACAAAGTTAGTAATCGTCATTTAAAATCTCTGGTCTGGTTCTCAAACTATGAAATAATAATACTCGTTGATAAATTATCAGAAAAAGTTATGTTCAACATATTTTTTTGGCTCAATATCAATTATGAATCTTACTCTTTGGGATTAACAAAAATTTATTTTTTTTACGTGAAAAAAGTTATTCTCACATTCTAAGACTCATCTCATAAGATCCTTCCTAGCATTTTATAGTGAAATTATTCGTTACACATTCAATGTCAAAAACCACAAAGAAGAATTATTCCTTGCAAATTGCAGCAATTTGTACAATTGCAGTCCTAGCAATTGGAACAACACAGTTTGCATTAGCAAAGGATGATTCAAGAATAAAACTAGAAGGAGAGTTTAATCAAGTTGATGATGGCAAGGCTAAATTTGAATCTAGAGATAACGGTGACAGGAAAAAATTTAGTGTTGAAATCACTAGTGTTGATGCCAATGCTGAATTTACCATTGACGTAGCTGGAACCACCTTTACAGCAACATCAGATGCCTTTGGTTTGATTGATTTTAATCTTGATACCCAATGCGAAGACGATGGCTCTGATTGCTCTGATATTCCAGATATGACCTCTGGTGAAATTGTTACCGTTACAGGACCAAACCTTCTAGCACAAGCAACATTGAGTTAGGCTTATTGCCTTTCTCTTTTTTATTTTTTATCTTTCCCAAAAAATAATTTCAAATTTACAGAGGGTCAATTCGTACTAGAACCGTTTTTGGGGATAATTTAAGATTCATGTCATAAGAATATATGAATTTCATATGGGCCCACGGGGATTTGAACCCCGGATCTTCGCCGTGTAAGGGCGACGTCATAACCGACCTGGACTATGAGCCCAGAAACCTACCTTGTTAAAAACCATTTAAACTTTGAGACAATCGGAAATCTAAAAATTAAATCAAATTTTAAAAGAATTATGATTGATATTGAATTTTTTTCTAGTCCTATAGGTCTAGGTCATGTAACAAGAGATATTGCAATAGTAGATTGTTTTGAAAATATTTCCACAAATTTTGTAACAGGAGGAGCTGCAGCCAAAATTTTAAAAAATTTAGATTTTGCAGTTGAGGATGTATACAAACCTCCACAATTCATTGTTGAAGGTGGTTCTCTAAAGAATACTGCAAGATGGCTTTGGAAGTATTATCAATATTACAAGAATTGTAAAAAAATATCTAATAAAATTATTGAAAGTAATGTTCCAAACATGGTTGTAAGTGATGAGGATTTTTCCTCACTTGCTGTTGCTCAATATAAAAAAATCCCAACAGTACTAATTACTGATATTTTAGAAACTAGATTTACAAAGGGATTGGCATCATTTATTGAAAAAAAAATGAATAAATCAATGCATGAAATAATAAAAAATTGTGATGTAGTAATTCTTCCAGAAGATGGCCCTGATAACGGAAACATTAGACGAGTAGGACCAATAGTAAGACAAACGACGTATTCAAGAGAAGAACTTAGGAAAAAATTTTCCTTTCATAAGAAAACTATTGTAGTTTCAATTGGTGGAACGAATGCAGGGCTATTTTTGATTGAAAGGGTTTTGGAAATTTTCCCAAAGATGAATGAATGTGAAATTGTTATAGTAGGAGGTCCGTCTCTGAATAAAAAATTTGAAAAAATACGAAATTTAGGATTTGTAAATAATCTTCACGAGGTAATTTATGCTGCAGATGTGCTAGTTTCATTGGCAGGAAAATCTACTATAGATGAAGCCAAAGAATATGGAACGCCTGGAATTTTTATTCCTATAAGGGGACATTTTGAGCAGGAAGATAATGCTAAAGGTCAGGGATTTGTTTTTGAGGATATTAATAGATTAGAAAAACTGATTTTAGAAAAATTTGGAGAAAAAAGAAATCCTGTTAAAAAAAATGGCGCCCACAAGGCTGCCAATATTATCAAAGACTTGCTACCCTAAGAGAAATTAATCAAACCATTAATAGATGGCCTTTTTGTTTTGATGTAATACCATGACAAAATTAGTTGTTGCCAAGTTTGGTGGTAGTGCAATTGGGCCTGATGGGATATCAATTCCTGTTATAGTTGATAGAATTAATAATTTGAAAAAAGACTCCAAGGTCATTGCCGTATTTTCAGCTCCTCTTACAATTTTGGAGGGACAAAAACGATCTTTGACAGATGTAATTCTGGAACAAGGTAGAAATGCTGAGAATGGAAATAATTTTTCATTAGAGGTTGTAAAAGCTTCCTATAAGAAAATTCTGGAGTTGGTAAGTGCTGAGAATAAGGAACAATGTAACCATATAATCAATACATGTTTAGAAAAATCTCAAAAAGCACTTGATGAGGCTTCCGAGAAGAGAAAATTCGCTGATGAAATTCGCTCAAATGCACTGGCCTTTTCAGGCGAGATACTAATGGCCCACGTAATGAATTTTATTCTAAAAAGTAATGGGATTACTTCTGATACGGTAAACTATGAGAATTGGCCAATAATTACTGATAACAACATTGAATCTACTAATTTTCTTGCCTCTGAATCAAGAAATAGATTGGAGTATACTGAGAAACTTGTGGAGCATAATGATGTAGTTACCATTGGGGGATTTATTGGAAAAACAACGGATGGGGTTACTACCACATATGAGAGAGGAGGCTCTGATAGGACGGCAGCAGATCTTGGTATACTATTTCACAAAAAATACGATACTGGAATTGATTTTGAAAAAGATAGTGCTGTAGTATCTGCTGATCCCAAAATTGTTGAAACCGGTCTTAGTGAAGTCGATCAATTATCATACAATGAAGCAAGATTAGCTGGAATGTTTGGAATGAAAATTTTAGATCCAATTGCAATAAAAGAAATTCTGGAAAATGGAGTTGATATTCCCATAATTGTTACTAATATGAAGAATCCAACAAAAATAACCACCATTAAACGAATTCCAGATAAAAAAAATGGCCATCCGATTAAAATTGTTACAGGAAAGAAAAATTGTGCAATATTCCGAATTGAAGCAAGCTCTATCCAAAAATTACTAACATCTCTTGAGAAAGACAAACGGTATAGTGAGTTTATTATTTTATCTCCATTTACCAAAGATGGGACTGAATTTTCACGAATGTTGTTTTTAGATGCAGATTATATTAAAAGAAATGAAAAATATTTTTTAGCTTTTGACTCACTAGCTAAAATCACCTACAATAGAGGAGTCATTACATTAATTGGAGATGAAATGTGGAGAGTTCAGCAAGTTGCATCAAGGACTAGCGCAAAGATTGGAGAAGCTGGACTAAACATTTTGAACATGGATGCACAAGAAGAAACTTCACGAATAATTATTGTAATGGAGGATTCTGAGGACAATATTAGAAAAGCGATTTGTGCAATCCATACTGAAACATCAAAGATTAATTTTGTTTAATTAAGTAAAAGTGGCCCTACGGGTTTTCACCTGTAGCGCCATCATAGGTTTGTTCTTGGACCGTTATCTAGATTTAGTCCGGCGTTACCTACAACACGCGATAGTTATTGTACAAATCACTAGTATTTAGAGCTGATCTATATAGAAATATTACATACGCTCAGCAATATACCATGATACTATGCCTGCTCCAATTATTGCATACCACTTGAAATTTTTTTTATTTGCAAAAATATTAACCGATGCTAGTTCTTCATCACGATAAATTGCGAGTCTAATTTTTCTCATCTCAAAGGCCTGACCAATTAAGCCGGTGATAAGTAATGCAATTCCTAAAAATCCAAATATCCAATTCATATACAAATTTCTTTTTAACATAATATTTAGTTTCTAGTAAGTGATGATTTGTTAAAAAAGATAATTCTTTAAATTAGCATATTATTTTCTCTCTCCTATGAAAGAAACGGGTAAAATTTGGATGAATGGGAAATTAATACCATTCAAAGATGCCAAAGTTCATGTTTTAACTCATGCCTTACATTATTCAACTTCAATTTTTGAGGGAATTAGATGTTATAATACTCCAAATGGACCAGCAATTTTTCGTCTTCAAGAACATGTTGATAGATTCTTCAAATCTGCCAAATTATATTCGATGAAAATGCAGTTTTCAAAAAAAGAGATATCTAATGCTATTTTGAAAACAGTCAAGACTAGTGGATTAAAGGCATGTTACATCAGACCTCTTGCATATTATGGATATGGAACAATGGGTCTAACTCCAACTGAAAATAAAGTAGATGTATCAATTGCATGTTGGGAATGGGCTATGGGAGAATCCAAAGCAGGAAAATTTTCTGGTGCAAAATGTAAAGTTTCAAGCTGGATTAAGATTGATTCACGTTCTCAACCTATGCAAGCAAAGGCTGCGGCAAATTATTCTAATGCAGCTCTTGCAAGAGTAGAAGCTCTTGAAAATGGATATGATGAGGCGGTGATGTTAAATTCGCATGGAAAAATTGCAGAGGGAAGTGCAGAAAATATTTTTGTTGTAAAAGATGACGTAATTCAAACTCCACCCTTGTCAGCTGGTGGATTAGAGGGGATTACGAGAGACAGTGTGATACAAATTATTGATGAAAATGGAGGATTTGTAATCGAACGGGACCTTGATAGAGATGATCTTTATGGTGCAGATGAGATTTTTATGACTGGAACTGCAGCAGAAGTAAAATCTGTAACTCAAATTGATAAAGTAAAGATAGGAAATGCAAAAATGGGTAAAATTACAAAGGCATTACAAAAATCATTTACAGATGCAGCAATGGGTAAAGATGAAAGATTCCTTGCATGGTTGACCTTTATCTAATCGTGAAGCTTTTTACATAGAATTTTACAATAATTAACATGGAATCTTGTGCAACAGGAAATACAGAGGAAATTTGTTGGTTTTGTAGGAAAGGAAGACATGATGATTGTATGAAAGAGATTCCAATGGATGGAAAATCAGATGGACCTCATGATTGCACATTTGATACTAAAATGATTCCCTGCAAGTGTCAACATTAGACCAAGCCACAAATACAGGAGTTAAGAAATCATAACATGAGTTATGATAAAGAGTTTTGGGATAATTATGCCAAAGAAAACGAATCAAGATACAATGAAGAGTTTGCAAAATTCATTAGAGACTTGGCAGTTTCCTTACGATGTAAAAGTGTTCTAGAGATCGGGTGCGGTACTGGAGTGGACTTGAGATTATTTCCTGATACACTTGATGTTCATGGTGTTGATTTAAACGACTTGGCATTAGAGATGGCAAAAAAGAAAAGTCCCACACATGATTTTAAAAAGGATTCTATAACAAACTTGCCTTTTGCAGATTCTTCCATTGACTTTATTTTTACCCATAAATTTTTAAATTGTCTTACTGATGAAGATCTGAATAAAGGAGTGTCTGAAATGTTCCGCGTTGCTAAAAAGTATATTGTTAATTGTGAAACCTATGATACATCTGAATCAGAAACTGAGAATATTTTCAAAGGAAGAAACATGCTCAAAAGATGGAGTGACTATAAGGTCAAAATTATCAGTGATGTGGATATGCATGAGGATATTGAACCTGAAAAGATTAGATTTACCTTAGTCAAAAAACTTGAAAATATAGATTAGAATTTTTTATTGTAAAAGGGAATTATATTTAGAAAGATCTATAAGGTCAAATTTGGATTTTGATTGTGGTATGATAAATAATTCTTGGTGGAAAGGACTTCCTAAAGAAATTGAAGTTGATTTAGAATTTTTGTCAGATAAAACAAATATAAAATAAATTATTTTGTTGTAAATCAAATTTTAAAAAGCGGGTCTAGAGGGATTCGGACCCTCGACAACCGGATTAAGAGTCCGGTGCGCTACCTGGCTGCGCCATAGACCCACAAAAATAGCTGAGCCTGGTGTTGTTATTAATCTTAAGATTGTAGAAAAAAATAAAATTTAGTTTTGTGCAGTAGCTTCAATTTCATCGTACTTTTCAAGAATTGCAGTTAGTACTGTTGAAACTGGAACGTCGTTCATTTTTTTCTTCTCGGCAAGAAGTTTTTGGTATGCATCCAATGTTATGTATACTGGTATAGATCCATTTCCTTCAAGTAAACCTCTAACATTGTAAAGTGCTGTTTCCATTCCTTTTTCAGCAGATTTTGCAAACTTGGCTTTATCTAAGATAGAGCCTAATGGACCAAAAGGCATCTCATAATCCACGGTCATAGTTACTCTTGTTAGATTATCACCTAGAGACTTGAATTCATTAGTAATCTGCCATTTTTTGAATGGGCCTTCAAATTGTTTAGCAGTAATTTTTTCATTTCTGATAAACTCTGTTGTTTCACAATCCCATTCTAATCGCTTTCCGCTAAAATCCCCTATTACTCTAAAGGTTGTTCCTACTCCCATTCCTTCTTTGATATCCATAGGAACTACCGTCATTCCTACAGCGTCATTTTTGATTTGATCAGATACATGTTCTGGTCTTGCAAAATACGTAAAAACATTATCAACTGGAGTTTTAATATCGATTGATTTACTTACGACAGTCAACGATTGAATGTCTTGCCAATAAGAATTTAAAGGTTTTGAAGATTTTCCCCACCCAATTGATTAACACTATATTCATGGGATATTATAAGATAGTTGAATGCAAAAATTGCGATCAGTTAGTATGGTGATTCTAGTACTAACAATGGTACCTGGTTTTTCAGCTGCATATGGACATTCAATGTTTAACTCAGCTGAGTCTTTTTTGGGGGGATATAGAGTGCAAGTTGCCACCTTACCTGAGTTTCCACAAATAGGTGAAACCTCACAGATTCTTTTTAGAGTAACTGATGGAGACTTTGAGGAAGTAGACCGCTTTACATTAGGAGCTAGAATTTTTTATAATGACCAGCAGATTGATGCAATACCTCCAGAATCCTACGAGGGAGGACATGTTGAGTTGGATTATACTTGGCAAAATTCAGGAAATCATCTTGTTAGAGTTGATTTGTATGATATGGATGGAACATCAGGAATACTAACTTATACATTTAACATGGGAACTCAAAGTCCATTTGGATATATTTTCATTATAGCAATTACTATTGGTGCTTTATCGTTAGGAGTAGTTGTAACTTACATTTATTTTCCAGAGAGACTAAAATTCAAATCTAAGTCTTAGCTTCGATGGTTGATTTTGTTATTTTAAATGCAAATAAAGTGGTTAATAGAACCATAGCAAATAAAAGTATTCCAACTCCCAAATGAATAGCAACTAGAACTGCATGTAGCTTTAGATCAATGACTAGTGCACCCAATGTGATTTGTGTGATCACAAGAGTGGCAGCAAAAGTACTGGTAAATTTTATTTTTTTATCTGCATTTTTATTTATCCAGCTAGCTACTGATGTAGCAATAACAAGTGTTCCAGTAGTGGCTGCAACTAGTCTATGAACCCATTCAATAAAATATTCTTCATTTGGTAGAACTCCATTAGGACAGAGAGGCCATTCAGGACAGGTTAATCCAAGTCCTGCCGCTGAAATATATCCTCCGACAAACATGAGAGAGTAAAGTACTACTAGAGTCGCTAAAGCAAGATATTGAATGGCCAATATTATTCTACAATAAATGAACCTTGCATGCCAAGCGAGGCATGTCCTGGGACTGTACAGATGTAATAATAGGTTCCTGGTGCACCAGCAGTAAATGTAGCACTTCCAGATTCACCAGCTTTTAGTGGTGCTGCAGAAGATGCAATTTCAGAACCCCATAATGAATTACTGAAATCATCTGGGGATGCTGTAATTCCAAAGGCATGAAATCCTTTGCCGGCATTTGTGGCAGTAAAGGTTACTTCATCACCAGAACTTACAACAAAGTCTGGATTGTGTCCTTCTTCTCCTGTTAAGGCATTAAATGCTAGATCACTGAATCCATCTTCGGATTCTACAAAGTCAACATTGAAATCATGACTAACTCCAGTAGGGGCGGCAGCTTCTGCTGGTCCTTCAGCCTCACCTACAATAATTTCTCCGACCATTCCTAATTCTCGATGTCCTGGAACAGTACAAATGTAATAGTATGTGCCTTCTTCAGATGGAACAAATTCAGATGATCCGGAGTCTCCTGTTGTTAATGGACTAGCAGCACTTGCTACCTCACTTCCAGGAAAAATTCCACTAAAACCTTCATCATCAGCAGTGACTCCAAACGCATGAAATCCACCATCAACATTTTCGACATTAAACATTATTTTATCGCCAACGTTTGCATTAATTGTAGGATTATGTCCTGATTCTCCCGTTAGAGCATTAAAAGCTAAATCAGTAAACCCGTCATCAGTTTGTACAAAATTCAAATCTACAGAAATTGTTTCGCCTGTTGCAACTGCAGGTGCTCCATGATCTTCAGCACCACTCATCTGAGCAGCAACTGGGGGTGGAGCTGAAATCCAATAATCCCACATTCCAAAGAAGATGGCTCCTCCAACAATACAAATGCCTAGCATAATTATCATCATTTTTCCTGTTCTTGCAGGAGATGTTCGATATACAGTTTCAGTTTCGCTCATTTCTCATTTTCTCCTAGTGGTGTGGGTTCTTTGATTCAAAGGGATAGTAGTATTTTCCTCCAAGACCAAATGGGTCATGAATGTCTGCTGGCTTTCCTTTGGCAGAGCTGTGAATGAGGTTAATCAAGAAAATAATCATAGATACACCAATAATCATTGCACCTACTGTTGCAATCTGGTTCATTGCAACCCATTCTGGAATTGCTGGATAATCGAAAATTCTACGAGGCATACCATAGAGGCCAAGGACATGTTGCGTAAAGAACACCAGTATGGTACCTATAAAGGACAAAATGAAGTGGATCTTACCCATATTTTCATTGTACATTCTTCCAGTTACATATGGGAACATGTAGTAGATGAACCCAATTGTTCCAAATGCTATCGTGCCCATCACAAATAGATGGAAGTGACCAACTACCCAATAGGTATCGTGAGTGGTAAAGTCTAGAGGCATTGCAGCGTTTGCAACACCGCCTGCTCCTGCTGAGAAGAACAATGCAATTCCACCAATTGACCACATCATTGGGGTAAGGAATTTGATTCTACCATTCCACATAGTAGCAACAAAGTTGAATACGTGCATTCCAGATGCTGGAACTGCTGCCAAAGTTCCAATCATGAAAACTGTTTTTTCAGTAAAGGACATTCCTGTGGCATACATGTGGTGAGCCCATGATGAGAAACTTACAATGGCTAGTAAAACAAATGCAAAGATACCAGAAGACTTGCTGAAGATTGGTTTTCTTGAGAATCTTGGGATAATTTCATACATCATTCCAATGGCTGGAATTACCAAAACGTAGACTTCAGGATGGAATGTAAACCAAAAGAGATGCGCATATGCTATAGGGTCACCACCCATTGCTGGGTTGAAAAATCCTGTTACACCCAGTCTGTCAGTTAGTAACATCAATAGTGCGGCTGCAAATGTTGGAATTGCAACAAGGACAATTAATGATGAGGACAAGAATGACCAGGCCAATAATGGAACTTGGCCAATTGACATGTCAGGATGTTTACACTTTAGAATTGTTACAATAAAGTTGATGGCACCAAGAACTGAAGAAATTCCTAAAATCTTTAGTCCAAATATCCACATGTCAGCTGCTGGACCTGGAGCGCTGATGATAGAATATGGAGGGGTTGCATACCACGTAAAGTCAGCAAATCCCAACCAGATTAATGCACCTCCTGGAGGAATCATCCAGAATGCAATGGCATTAAGTTTTGGATATGCCATGTCTTTGTATCTTACCATAATTGGAACAAAGTAGTTACCAACTGCTGATGCACTTGGAAGTAAGAATAAGAAGATCAAGGTTGTTCCATGTACGGTGAAAATTCTGTTAAAGGTCATAGAGTCGGCAATCATTTGTGCACCTGGGAAGAATAATTCTGCACGAATTAAAAGTGCAAGGGCTCCACCCATGAACAAAAATGCAATTGACATGATAAGGTAGAGTAATCCAACATCTGTGTGATGTGTTGAGAACATTATTTGCCATACTGGACGTGGTTTTTGTAATTCTAGTACCATTAGTTTCTAACCTCGCAAATAATCTGTGAATGTGTGGATAAAAGCGTTAGTTTCATGTTGATGGTTCCTCCACAACTAATTTTCCACGCATATTATAATGAATTAATCCACAATATTCTCTACATTGAATATCGTGCTCACCTGCTTTGTCTGGCGCAAACCAAACTGTGTTAACTCTTCCTGGAACTGCATCCATCAATACAACATAATCATGAATGTTAAATGAATGATTAACATCAGTAGAATATATTTCAAATTTGTAAGCTTTGCCAGCTTCTACATGTAGGGTTCCAACTTCTTTTGTTCCATCCTCATGTTCAAATGTCCAGAACCATTGGGCTCCTGTCACTTTAATGACTTCAGCATCAGCTGGTACATGTTCTACCAATCTTTCAACATTCCAAGCTTCTGCTCCTACCCAAAACATCAACGCAATAATTACACCAACATAAATCCATTCAGGCCAATTAGAGTGACCACCCATCTAAGCAGAACCTCCGAAGTCGCCTGATCTCTCGTATTCTGTTGGTGTTGCTTTTGGATGAGATTCTCTAAACCTCCAACAAAGCCATATCATTGTACCAGAAACTACAGCACCCACAGTAAATGCTACAGTCATCATCCTAAAGAATAGGTTCCAAATCAAAACTCTACGATCAAGATACTCTCCTGGTTCATCACCTGCTGCAAAAGCATGATCGACTGTAGGAATAATTACTAAAATTGCCAATACTAAGAATAGCCCAAGTAAATTCCTCATTATCGGTGACAGTCGTGACCTATGATTTCTATTTAAGGGTTTTCTAGATTATTCCCTACCAATCTTGATGGAACCTAGTTGGATGCATTACATTTATTCCAGAAATTGAGAATTTGCGTTTGTATTCTCTAAATATGTTAAGGGAAGCATTTGCAATGATTAATTCAAACAAGTTTTCAGGAGAAAGAGAAACTATTGTTGAAAGCATTGCTTTGATCGGATCCATGTGTGTTACTAGAACCACATTCTCATCAGGATGATTGTCAATAACGTGATCAACTATTCCTAGCACACGTTTTTTCACATCTGCAAAGGTTTCAACTCCATTATGTGCAATTTCAAGTTCTCCTCTGTAGAACTTCATGAATACATTTCCATGACTAGAAAAAATTTCATCATAAGGCATGCCAGTAAATTTTCCCATATCAAGTTCGATTAATCTCTCATCAATTTTTACATCAATAGAATTGTGTTTTCCAACAATTTCTGCAGTATTTTTAGCTCTCTCTATTGGACTTGAATAAATTGCAGAGATTTTCATATCTTCTAGGAATTTAGCTGCCTTTTCTGCTTGGTCAATTCCTTTTTCAGTTAAGGGGACACCAGGGGTTCGTCCAGCAAGAACTCTTTCAGTATTGTTTTTCGCTTGTCCATGTCTTAAAAAAATGATAGAGCCCAATTAGATCGGATTTGATATAAAGATAATAATAACATTATCAGAAGAAAATCATGAAAATTGGGATTATTGGAGGAACAGGCGGAATGGGAAAAGGTTTCGCACTAAGATGGTCAAAGAACAATGATGTAATAGTTGGTTCAAGGGATGCTTCACGTGCATCAAGTTCTGCAGAAGAATACACAAATCTTGCAAAAGAATCCTTTGGAGAAATTAATGGAACAATCGCTGGAAAAGATAATCTTTCAGTTGCAAAAGAAAGTGATGTTTTAATTTTATCCATTCCATATGAAAATATTGATTCCCTCTGCTCTGAGATTTTACCGGAAGTCAAAGAGAGTTGTGTAGTAGTTTCACCAATTGTTCCAATGGTAAAAACAGATGTTGGTTTTGAGTTTCTTCCAATTAAAGAAGGAAAGCCATACTCATATCAACTTGTTTCAAAATATCTCAAAGACAAATCAAAACTAGTCTCTGCATTTCACGTAATCTCTGAGAAGAAGCTAGTAAATCCAACACTGGTACTTGATTATGATATCTTTGTTTGTGGAGATGATAAAGAATCAGTAGCTGTTGTAAATGGATTGATTAATGAAATCAATGGATTAAGACCAATCTACTTGGGTCCAGGAGAATTATCCTATATGGCAGAAATTGCAACTCCACTGCTGCTAAATGCAATGATTCGCAATAAAATAAAGAATCCCGGAATCAAAATTATCTAAGATAAAATTAATGAGTTCAAATTATTATAGACGTGGTAGAAATCCAACTACTGCTTTTGGAGTTTTATTTATTATAATAGGAGTTATTGCAGCAGTCAGGCAGTTAGCAGTTTGGAGTCCAGATTTTTTTGTGCAATTTTTGTTTAACTCTGAAATTACTAGTGAAAAAGTCTCAGTCATAACAATCTGTGTTGGTGTTTTTATTGTGTTGATAGGACTACGAAAGCATGAACAAGAGAGATGAATTTTTAAAATCTCAAAAGGTTTTGAGGTTGGCTACAATTGGTAAAAACAAGACACCACATGTTGTGCCTGTTTGGTACATCTATTGTTCAAAAAAAATTTACATTGGAACAAACACTTGTACTCAAAAAGCAAAAAATCTAAAGAAAAACAAGCGTACTGCGTTTTGTGTGGATGTAGGGGTTAATGCCCCAAATATTTTTGGTGTAAAGGGAGAAGGAAATGCAAATCTAATTCTAGAAAATAATAAAGTGAAAAAAATTGCCACAAAGATACTATTACGATATTTTAAAAACATGAAAAACAAATCTGCAATTGAATTGTTAAACGAAACTGATTGTATTATCGAGATAATTCCTGAAAAGTTTTCTGTTTGGAGTTATTGAGAAACAAAAGTTTCTATTTTGTTCATAGCAGATTCTAGTATTTCCATACTTGGAAGATAAACTAGTCTGAAATATCCGCTTCCATACTTTTCCCCAAATCCAGAACCATGTACTGTCAAAACTCCCTGAGTTTCCAAGAGCTTGGTAACAAATTCCTTATCTGTCTCATACTTGTTATTTTCAATCTTTGGAAATGCGTAAAAGGAGCCTTTTGGATTGGAACAAGACAAATTAGGCATTGAATTGAGTCTTTTAACTACTAGGTCTCTTCGTTTTTTACACTCTGAGACAAAATCAGAAATGTATCCTTGAGGACCACGAAGTGATTCCAAAGCAGCATATTGTACTGGCAGGTTTGTGGCAATTCTAACTCGGGCTAGTTTTGGAAGATTTTCACGTAATTCTTCAAGTTGCGATGATTGATTAAAAGCAATGTAACCAATCCTCCAACCAGACATTAAATGAACTTTGGAGAATCCATTTAAAATAATAACAGGAGAGTCTCCTGCAACTTTACCAATACCTACAAACTTTTCATCAAATATAATTTGATCATAAATTTCATCACAAATTATGTAGAGATTGTTCTGATTTGCAAGGTCTACTAGCTGCTTTAAGGATGATTCATTGAATACTACGCCTGTGGGATTGTTTGGACTAATCAAACAAATTGCAACAGTCCTTGGAGTTATCTTTGATTTAATGTCCTCAATATCAGGTGTGGAATTATTCAAGTCTACTGCAAATTCAATTGGAATACCACCATGTAGTCTAACGTATGAAGCGTATGGTGGATAATATGGCCCAGGTAAAAGAACTTCATCACCCTCTTCTACTATTGATGAGATTACCATATCAAGTCCTTCAGAGACTCCATTTGTAATTAGAATATCATCAGCTGTAATTGAAAGTCCTTTTGCATTTTCTTTTTTTGCAATCTCTTCTCGTAGTTCTGGTAGTCCTTCAGATGTAGAGTAGAAATTATTCCCGTTTTTTACGGCATTAATCAAAGCCTCTTTTACATTATCAGGTGGTTGGAAACCAAATTGAACAGGATCGCCAATGTTAAGATAGTCAACTTTCATTCCACGTTGTTGAACCTTTCTTGCAGCAAGTACAATGTCTCTAATTGCATATTCTACTCCTGCTACTTTTTTGGAGACTTTCAAAGTGTCTAGACAGATATTTAGGCCTGTTAAATTCTTACTTGTTTGGACTCGTAGCACAGTCTGGATAGTGCGAGCGGCTTCGAACCGCTAGGTCGAGGGATCGAAGCCCTCCGAGCCCTTTAGATTATCTTATTAGGCAAATAATTTTTCATTCATGTGAATTGAGACCATCTTTTTTCAAAATAGGTTTAGGATTGACTATGGTAGGAATGATTTGGCTATCAGTTGTTTTCAATGAAGGAGAGAGGACTTCGGAGAAGCTTTCATTAAAGTCATCTGATTCTGCTGAAATTCAAATGTACTTTGAAGGTAAAGATATAGGATATTACAAAATTTTCATGCCTGAGTTTTCTGGTGAGGGAGTGTTTGTGCAGATTTTAGATCAAAATCTCAATATAATTTCAGATGGACCAGTTGAAACCAAAATGTCTGTTGGTTATTTTGATTTTGAACAAAGTGGAGTATTTGTTGCAAAGATTACAAATCTTTCAAACGCTCAGATGAACCTTGAAGTAGAATTTGGCGATACCAATGGTAGAGAGATGATAATTCCAGGAATAGTTACACTGGTTGGTGGATTAATGATAGTAATAGCATCATACATCAAACTTAGGGATTATAGAATTGAGCAACCCGATGAGAAAATATCATAGACAGGTATGCATTGAATTACATGGCCAAATATCAAAAATACATTAAATCCTAGCCAGCTTGTTAAAAGTAACAAAGCAATTATTGAAAATGGCAGAAACATTCCAAGTTTAGTATGTTGTCTACTTTTTATTATAAGAAATCCTCCTAAGGCTGCTAAAACAATTCCAAATTCTAATGGTTGATGGGACCACGAGATTAGTCCATCAATGCCATAAATATCATGAGAAAGAGAATCTCCAAATCCTGAAACAAGCTGAATTATAGAACCTACAATTACTAGTTGAATTCCTTTTTTTAAAATTCCTTTAACAGAATTTCTAACAAGGAGAATAATACCGATAAGTCCTGCACTTGTAACCATAGATACACCGGTATACACTGAAATGTGTTGGATAGTCCAAAATAATTCTGGCTCTCTTTGTAAATGAGATATTGCATCCCATACTCCACCAGACAAAATTATCACAGGACCAATAACTGCAAGAACTGATGTAAAAAAGACAAGATTATTAGGCTTAACAAGTGAAGAATTTGATAATTTTTGAATTAGTTTCATCTCTTATTTCTTTAATAATAGGGTATTTCAAATGTTGTAAAATATCTAATTAGAGAAATTGGACTTTGTGGATAGTTTTTTTAAAATTTTACTTGGTGCTGAAAAGTATTAAAATTGGATTATTTCTATAATTTGATGACTTTTGAGAGGGAATCATGAGGATTATTCATTGAATTAAGAAACTTTTTTGCTTTTAATTCAAGCTTTTTTTGATCTGAATTTAGAAGTTTACGGGTTACTTGCACAATTTTTGATAGACTTTCAGCCCTTGGTAGCATTCCTAATCTTACAAGATATTTCTCATCATGATTAGGAACTCCATTATAGGACAATGTGGGGATTCCTCTTAATACTGCCTCAGAAGTCATGGTTCCCCCAGATCCTACAAAAACATTACACAATGACAGAATTTCTCCACTGTCTACAACCTCATCTAAAACAACAATACGTTTTCCTAATTTCCTTTTTAAGGATTTAATTTCATCATAATATCTTCCAAGAACTATTATGTTAAAATCTGGAAACTCTGTGGCCATTTTTTTAATAATTCCAATTGTATCGATTTTTCTTGAAGGATAGGCTGCTTGAATTTCATGAGTTCTAAATAGAATAGTTTTTTTCTTTTCAAAATGTATTTTTGGTACAGTATTGTGAAAGGTCTTTCCTTTTACAATAAGATACTCATCTAATGCATTATATTGAATTATATCTTTTGAAGATATTCCATATTTTGTAAATTCTTTTTTTGGAATATGTTTTGGAATCAAAAGTTTTTGAACAAGGGGTATGGTTAGTCTCATTACTTTGTCATGATGAGGGGAATTACAAAATGCAATGTGTTTTATTCCCAGTCCAAAAGATATTCGTGATGCATCAGGTGAGCAAAAACTAAGCGTTAGTTCAGGTTTAAATCTAGTAATTATTTTGAATAAAGAATTCATTCTATTAATATTAGCTAAAAGTTTTCCTGCCTTTTCACCTCCTCCATGTTGTCCGACAATTATAACATCTAATTTTCTGATTCTTGCTAGCTCCTTGGCTTCTCTATAGTCCCTCGTGGTACAAAGTAAGTCATGTTTTTTGTTTAATTTTTTTATTAATGGTTCAAAGAACAGTAACTGTTTTGGGGTAAGAAATTCAATCCATATCTTCAATATGTTTCCGCGTGATTTCTAGCGTATATATTTCTAGTAAGAAGTTAGGACAATTAACTATATTAGAAAAGAAGGTTTAGGAAGTTTATGAATCCAGGTATAGGATTAATGAAAAGGAGGCTAGAGAAAGAAAAAGATGCCATTGCCTTAGCAATATCAGGAATTGCTAAAAAATATGATATCAAGCCTGAATCAATTAAAACTCTGGAAACAAAATATCATTCTGATGCTGGAGATTGGTATGTAGCCCTAGGATGGGAAGAGAAAAAGGTCATTGTGAAGATGGATTCAGTTTTAGGTACGATTACAGAGATTAAAGAAATCTAATTGGTAAAAAAGTTCTAATTAAAAATAAACTTGGGTATAAATTTTAGAAATTGTGGGTCATACTTTTCATAAAATAATTCTATATTTTACCCACTAAAATTTAACTAAAAAGATTCTTCTGTTAAATTATTAAATTATTACCCAGTCTTTTAGTTTTTTTTTGTGAAGAAACAACTAATAATTTCAATAGTAATTTCATTTTTTGTAGTATTTTTTTCACTTTTTTCAGTTAGCTCTGAAGTAATTGATGAAAACAAATTTTCAAAAAAACATGGATTTTTTAAACAAGAGTTTTCCGAAGATCGTAAACAAATTTTTCTTTTTGGTTCAAGTCACGTAGCTCAAGTAAATACCACACACGTAAATGAAAAAATCTCACAAAATCATACTAATTATGACATCTATAATTTGGCAATTGGTGGTGACAAACCTAAAGATCGGGCTAAACACATAGATGAATTCATTGCTTTAAAACCTGAAGTGATTTTTTATGGTGTCTCGTTCAGAGATTTTGATAATAAATACGAAGAAAATTTTCTTCCTCAACCTCAACAGGTAGTAAAAGAATTAGAAAAGAATGATTATCTGAATTTTGATTATCCTAATCCAAAGCTAATCACTTTTCAAATTTTTAGAAAAATTATGAATCAAAATTCTGAAGATTTAATGAAATCTGAATTTTTAACCAATCAAAACACCCCATTTAGTAAAATATCGATTATTGATTCCATAATTAAAACTGAAGATGAAATTAAAAATAGTAAGGATTCGGAAAGGAGAATAGCTGGAATAAAAAATTTGAATGTTGATCCACCATCAAAAAATGAACAAGTATTTTACTTGGAAAAAATAATTAACCGCTTACAAGAAAA
>JAOTYR010000019.1 GCA_029861785.1 Candidatus Nitrosopumilus sp. | reverse complement strand
ACTGGAAATACATTTGTTGATTCTGACGGAGATAGGATTGCTGATTCTGTTGATTTGTGTCCAAATGAACAAGAATCTTGGAATAAATTTGAAGATAGAGATGGCTGCCCTGACGTTGCTCCTGAACAGTCGCGATACAAACATGATGAAGACTTGGACGGTATACTCGATAAAGATGACATTTGTCCTCTAGAATCGGAAGATTATGATGGAGACAGAGATCATGATGGCTGCCCTGATAAATAGACTCATAATTTTGGGTATTGATTTTGTGTTTTAATATAGTAAATATATTGCAAAATTAAAAAAAACTAAATGCTTCCACAGTTCTCTAGTAAAGCGTTTTTGGCTCCTATGGCTGGAGTTAGTGATCCTGCACTTCGATTACAATGTAAAAAGTTTGGAGCTGGATTAGTTGTAACAGAATTTACAAGCATTCACAGTATTATTGCCAAAGAAGAGAAGCTAAAAGAAAATCGCAAGACTATTCAAGAATTTATTGAATTTTCAGAAAATGAACGTCCGTTATCAATTCAATTATTTGGCTCTGATCTGTATGCACTAGAAAAGGCAGCAAAAATTGTAGAACCTTTTTTTGATATTATTGATTATAATATGGGGTGCCCTGCTCCTCATATAACTCAGCAAATGGCAGGTGGAGCTCTTTTACAAGAACCAAACCTCACTCGACAAATTTTTACTACTTTGGTAAGTGCCGTCAAAAAACCTGTTACTCTAAAAATTAGACTTGGTGTAACTGACGCTAGCAAATATCTATTCAGAGATATAGCTCAAATTGCCGAAGATGAAGGTATAGAAATGATTACACTTCACCCAAGAACGGTTAATCAAGGATATTCTGGAAATGCCGATTGGAAGATGATAAAAGAATTAAAGGAAATTTCAAGCATTCCAATTGTAGGAAATGGTGATATTGCCACTCCAGAAGATGCAAAGAAAATGTTTGATGAAACAAACTGTGATTATGTAATGATTGGTAGAGGTGCAATGGGAAACCCCTTTTTATTTGAACAGATTAATGATTATCTTAAAACTGGAATCTACAATGATTATTCATTTAAAAATAGATTGAATTCATTTTTTGAATATCTTCATCTCACCAAAGCATACGAAATAAAATTTGCCAATATCAAAGGACAAGCAATGAGATTTACAAAAGGAATGCAGGATGGTTCAAAATTAAGATTAAAAATTACTTTGACGAAAAATATTGATGAGCTTGAAAAAGTCATGAAAAATGCGTATAATAAATAATCTCAATTACGGATAAAATTTTATTTTAATTATCTTTAAATATATTTATATAAATTAAAATTTACCTTATAAATATTTGATATTTCTAGATTATTACTTAAATATTTCCAATATGAAATCAATCTATGAAACAGGAATTTGATTTCTAAATTGGCAATGGGATATGTTCTGATAAATTGTGAACTAGGTTCTGAAGAAGCTGTAATTTCAGATCTAAAGTCTATAGAAGGTATCAAAGAGGTACATGGAACCTTTGGGGCATATGATATTTTAGCCAAAGTGGAATCGGACCAAGTGGAAAAACTTCGTGAAACTATTACATGGAAGGTAAGGAAAATTCCAAAAATAAGATCTACCTTGACACTAATGGGAATCGAAGGACAAGAATAAAGAAGTTTTCCCCTGGATAGTCAACTATTACAAACTTTAAAGCAATCCCTACAAAATTAGGTGGGAATTTTTATTCTCTCAAAAAAGTTACAAGAATTAATATTTCTTTTAGTATGAATACACCCAAAAAAATATCTAATTTATAAAACTGGGGTCTAATTCAATTATGATATAGTCCAATTTTGTTCTTCGCAAAAATCTGTTTGATTTTATAGATATTTTTAAAAAAATTTAGTAAAAAATATAATTTATTGTTTAAGTTGTGATTTGGGAATTATTTTCCAAAAAATTTACTCCAATCCTTTCCGAGAATCTGAATTATTTTGTAAGCTAATCTATCAATATTAATATTCGGCTCTGCGGTAATCAAGAGAATGTTGTTTTTTAACGGAAAACTCATCATAACTAACCTTTCTCGTCTTGAAGCAGAATATTTCACCGCTCCCATTGAATAATCAAAATCTTTTCTTGTAGAAATCCTTAATGCTAATTCTCGAAAAATTTTTTGTTGCTCCTCATCGCTTTCAAAAGGTATAATCCCCTCTCTAAGCCGACTCTTTAACAAGTTCCCTTTCTCATCTACAAATCCTGCAAATCTAATTTCTTTTTCAGAAATTATTTCAGCCAATTGTTGTCCGAATAAGTTTTCCGGAATTTCATCATCCATTTGTTCCTGCCAAACAACTGTACTTTTTATCTCAATAAAAGATCTACTTTCAGCAAAAGATTGTTATATTATCCAACTTTAAAAATTAGTGTAATAAGAAACTATTCAATATTGTTGTATAAAATAATGGTTTGAAATGTTGAGAAATAATTTCTATTTTACGATTACTATTGAAAATAAAATAATTAGAGGGCTTCTGTTCCTCTCTTTTTTGATGCAATGTTAATAACATCTTCAATACTTTCTACTGTAATAATCCCATCTCCACTATTACCAGTAAAAGCTGCATCAGCTATTGCAGAGACTACTGATTCTACTAGAGAGTCATCTACTATTGTACTTACGGTTGCTACTTTGTTGTATTCAGCCTCAAAGGTACCTGTACCTCTTCCAGCTCTCATAGTCTGCCTTTTTCCAGAACCACGTCCGTTCCCTTCCAATATAGTGTAGCCTCCAACTTTTTCTTTAAGTGCCTCAGAAACTGTACCTACTTTGTCTGTTTGAATGGTTGCCTCTATTCGTTTCATTTGCATTCCTAAATCCCTATTATTTAAAAAAGATCATATGTTTTAATAAAGAATTTATGATACATTATACACGTGGTTATTTCATTATCCTCCGACCTTTTTAATCTGAATTAAAAAATTTAATCATGAAAAGTGATGAAAAACGTTCACACAGACTGAACTATCTTTTGAAATATTACTTGAGTAATCCAAAAGAAACTGATCTTTATCTTAAGGCAAAACAAATGGGGGTTGCTGACTGCACTGCCAAAGACTACATTAGGACTGTAATTATTCAAGCAAGGAAAATTTATTCAAAATAAATCTTGGTTTTAGAAGCCTAACTTTTAACATTTTATCTAGGATATTTCCTATAATTTTTGATAGAATAGGATAAAACCATATTTTCTTTTCATTTTTACTTACTTACTAATCTTAAACACGGTAACTTCATAAACAATCTCTTCAAAGAATATTACAAGAATGCCTGATTCTATTTTGGATGATGTTCAAGCCCTATTGGATAAAGAATTTGGAGATAAACGAATCTTAGAACAAATTCTGAGAGCTGCCCAAAATAATGAAGTAATAAGTAATTTTGAAAGAAACTATGTTAGAAAACTTGCAGAAAAACATCTAGGGAAAAAACCTCCTGTAGAAAAAAAAATTCCAGAGGTAACAAAACAAATAACTTCCGATATGACAATACCTATACCTTCTCCTATAGGAAAAACCCAAACAACACAAACATTTGTTACATCTCCTAAGATTACAAAGTCAAATTCAAAAAATACTCAAATTATTCTAGGAGTTGGTCTAGCGGCATTAGTTATAATTATTCTAGGATCTGTATATCTAAGTGGAATTTCAGACATGTCCTCACCCACCTTAAAACCCAATCAGACACCAACTTCCTCTAATTCATTTTCAATACAAACAGATTTCTCTTCATATCAAAAAGGTGATATTATTTCCATTAGCGGAAAATCTAATCTTATTTCTGGAACTCAGATAAACTTGTCAATAGAAAATCTAAATGATGATTTAATATGGTCTGAACAAGTAAACGTTAAAAGCAACGGACAGTTTTCTACTTTGACCTTTGCTGGTGGTTTTGGTTGGGAACAAACTGGTATCTTTACCATAAAAGCAGAGAGTAACTCTGAGCAAGCAGAAAATACATTTTCATTTACAGGATGATTGTTAAAATTCCTTCCAATGAGAATCTATAATATTTCTTAAACTCTCTACACTAATTTCTTCCATGTACTCACGATAGACAATAAATTTATTCTTTTTAACTTTTGAATCTTCATAAATATCTCTAGTGTTTTTTGGCACCACACCAGTTTTCCATTACTTCATCTCAAAAATTCATATCTTTGAATCAGGATTTGAAAAATCAATATCATCACATCCAATAATATACAAATAACATTTTGTGGACTGGTTTAATTTTTTATGAAGTTGTTCATATGCTATCATTTGACCCATGGCAATTTTGATTTTATCGTTATGAAACCCCTTGAATTCAAGAATGATGAAACCTCCATTACGCTCAATCAACCAATCAATATCGGTTCCACCTGAGGCAATCATACCGCGAACGATTAAGTTCCCAAGAACCTCTCTTCCACGTGTAAATTCAACTTCATCATAAATTTGATATTTGGCAGCTGGACTTTTTCGCATTATTTTGTTCATATTATTACTATTGGTAGACATAGAATCTTTTTCATACAAATTATCTATCAAATCATTAGCTTCATTGTCCACAAATTACTTCTTGATTTACCCTATGATAAGACACATTGTAAAATAAAATAAAGTTATGATATTTTTTAAAATTTAGTGTGACAAATATTCTCCAGCTGACCCTTTATACAAAATAAAATACTCTTCGGAGTTTTTCCGATTTTTTTTTGCCTCAAGTACATCTTGATACATATCAAAATGCTCGATCAAATACAACTGTCCATGAGAATCTCCAAAGTAATCTATTCCAACTAGATTAAATCCATTATCAGGAGTAAAATCTTTCTTTTCCTTTTCAAATAAATCATCGATCATTATCTTTAATTTTGTTATAACACCTTATCAACAATAATTTTACTTATCATATATCATTAACTTTCACTCTTGTCAAAATTAATGTAAATTGTTCAAGATGATGTTCAATACCCAGAAACTTTTCAGTTATTTATACAAGATCTATTTTTTAGTTTACTTATGTTGAAGATACAATGTTTTCAATACCAACAATTGAATTGGCCTCCAGAATATTGAGCCTTTCTAATATAATTTTTAAATATGGTGGAAAGATTTTTTGCAATTTTATGATTTTTAATGATGTCCAACCCATTGATATCTAAACTCTTCATCAATAATATCACTAACAATATCTGAATTCCTTATAATCGTTTTTGGCAACTTGACATCAAAGAACCCTAACTGTCCCATCAAAGGGATTGGAACTCTAAACTGTTTTGCATTTTTTAAAATAAATCCATATTTTTTATTATGAAATTCTTTTGAAGCTAGATGAAATTTTTGATCTCTCTTTAATTCATTATCTGAATTATATTTTTTAACATTGTATAAAGTAACTTTCCCAATAATAGCACCAGTTATCAATTTTTTTGTAATTTTCAGCCTTTTACAATCCTTTTCTTTAATTCTAATTGGCGCATGAATTAAAAACTCTCCACGAAAATTGGTATTCCAATTTCTAAGCTCAATACTTTTTTCTCCAGCAATAATCAAATATGCAAAAGGCTGTGAAATAGACAAACATTTCAAAACAATCTTGCCTATGATTTTAATTTAAAATTATTGAACACTGCATCTGTTTGGTCCCATCTCTAAGTCCGGTACTTGTTCTTCCATGATTGGAATTGTTCCTTTATTTACTTTAATCATCGTGGAATAATTCATTGGTCTTGGTGTAGTTAGGTTCACAACCTTACTTACAAATTCTTTTTTACTCAAATCTATTAAGGCTAAATTCTTCCCCTTTTCTGGTGTTGTATAAAATACTCCATCTTCTGATGCCTTTACACCATCTCCATGATGAGTTGGAAATATCTTGGCATTTTGCGGTAAATTTAGTAACTTATTGTGTAATGTTTCATGTAGCTCACTTGCAAATTCCTCGGCCTCATCCCGAAGATCTGGTCTTCCAACTGACTCTACAAATAAAGTATCTCCCACAAACGCATAGATTTCATCTACTACATAGGTCATACTTCCTGCAGTGTGACCTGGAGTATGCATTACCCGTATCTGCTTTTTTCCAAAAGGAATCGATTCGCCATCATGAGCCTTTTTATGCTCAATATTGTACTCTTCTCTTGCACTAAAATACAAGTCTGCATTTGCAATTTTTGCAAGTTCTTTAGCTGCTGATACATGATCGGCATGTTGATGTGTGTCAATTACTTTTGTAATTTTTAATCTTTCTTTTTCTGCAAATTCTAAAAATTTTGATGGGGGATAAGTAGGATCAATGACTATTGCCTCACCGTCAGAACCAATCACATAAGATAAACACCCCTTACCGATTTTTTCAACTTGAATTATTGTAAAATCTTCTTCTTTTACAGCAAGTTTTGCATTTAAAACTTGATTCCATTGAGACATTCCTCCACCTAAAGATGTTGATTCTCTTCCTTTTTGAGCTAGGGCAAAAGTAGCTACCATTGATCTGTTCCCATGAGAACAAATTGTTATAATTTTTTTATCCTTTGGAATTTTATCTACAACACCTTCAGAAAATAATTCTGAAAGAGGTACATTCACTGCACCAGGAATTTTAAATTCTTCATATTCCATGGGTTCTCTCACATCTAACAAAAAAATATCTTCATTATTTTTCAGAGATTCCCAGAGTTTCTCGTTTGATATCAAAGTTTCTTGTGAACTTTTAACAAGTTTTTTTCTCCAGCTTTTCATACCTTCTTTTAAAAAATGTGCATCAAAACCAAATCGTGCTAACATATTTGCATTTTGAAGAGATTCCTCTCCATTCTCATCTATTAATACAATTTTTTGATTTCTAGGCAGTCTGGACATAACAGCTTGTTTTTGCTGCATATTGGAACATTTAGCATTAGCAGCACCTTCGATATGTCCATTCATGTAATTATCGGAATTTCGTAAATCTAAAATCAATAAAGGAGTATTATTTTGAATATATGATTCTAATTCATCCACAGTAATTTCTACATTAGACATATCCTAGAGTAATTATTACCAAATTTAGAAGTTTTTGATCCTTCTTTTGTAGGAAGGTCAATTTTCTCCTAACACTCCGATTACCTTACTTGGAATATCATTTAAACGACTTACAGCCAAAGTTCTTTCATATCCTAGGTGCTTAAGATTTATTGCAATTGTAGTGGCTCTAATTGTATTTGGTCCCAAACCTATTGCTACCATCTTTATTCCAAGTCCTTTGAGAGATTTTGTCATATTTCTAACTGCATTAGGGTCTGCTGGTTCACCATCGGTTAATGTTAAAAAAATATCGGGTCTTTTTGACTGTAATATAGGAAACATCTTTCCATACACTTCTGCTAATGGTGTTGAACCATTTGCAACAATTTGAGCCAATCTTTTTGCTGTAATAGTATTCCATTTCACATTATCTGGTTTTATTTGCCAACATACTATGTTTCTATTCTGAGTACTAAATGCATAAACTGCAAATTTTACTTTAAGATACGATAAAACTTCACATAATGCTAGAGTAGCTTTTTTGTATTCTAGTGCATCTGATGCTATGCTTGAGGAATGATCTAGCAAAATAACAATTTTTGTTTTAATGGATTTTTTTACGTCTGTAAAAAAAGGTTCATTTCCTTCAATATAATTTTCTTCATCAAATTCATCTCCACTTCTTAGATGTTGTTCTTTCCATCCTGATTTCCATTCCTTAAATTTAGTCTTCAAACTATTAATCAAACTAATATCGTAAATTTTTGTTTCATCTACATTATTTGTTGCTGGAATCTGTACACCGATTATTTCAGGCGCCAGTCCTTTATTTTCACTTTTTTTGTTTTCATTTAGTAATACCTTGTATTCATCATACACATTATCTCCATTGAGTACAGCTTTTGGGTCAATTTTACCAAAATCACCTTCTTTATTTTTTGAAACAATGGTTAAAAATTTTAACAGCTCTTCTTCAGTTATGGCCATACCTGCTTTCATAAAAGGTAAAGATACCGGGACAGTTAGAAGAGAATCTATATCTAGAATTTTTATGATATCACTTACCTTTTTTTCTAACCATTCAGTATCATAATTCTTTTTGATTGCTTCGTCAACGATTCTTTGAGAAAACTCTGATGCTTTTCTTATCCTTTCAAAATGACTGGATTGAATTTCTCCCTTGATGGCTCCAAACATAAAGTATTGATAGAACGCCTCAACCATTCTCGCTTTTCCGTAAACGGTATGTAACTGAGGTCTTGAAACAAGCATATATGAATAGTTGAAAATAATTTCTTCGTCCATTCCTCTCCAAATCTTTCTTCCCAAATACTCTATTCTTCGTGTTTCCAATGTATTTAGAATAAAGCCAAAAGCATGATCATTGCTAAGAATTTTTTTACAATACTTGATTCTCATTGATTCGTACCATAACGATGTTCTAAACTGTCTATATCTTTGAAAATAACTCCCAATTCGTTTTTCTATTGGAGTTAAGATAACTTTATTCTCAGTTAGTCTTGTCCGAGTCTCCATTTTATCTGAAAACTCTACAAATACATTTTTTTTTTGAGACCATCTTCTAACTAAAAATGTGGCAATCTCCACCAATGTTTCATTTCTAATCTCTAAAGATTGCATCTAATTACCAAACATTGATGTTATGATGTCACTTACCTTTTGGTATTCTATATTCCCCCATTGAGTGTAGACATTTCCAAAAACAATTGTAGCTGCTTCTTTTGTGGACATTCCTTTTTCTAATAATTTAGCAAAAGCGATTGTTTCTCTCAAACTTGGTGAATAAAATAATTCCTCAACAGCTGCTGCTTGTCTTAGAGTATTTGCTAATTTTATCCCTTGAACAAGCTCTGATTCATAATCTCCTGAAACATATTTTTTTATAATTTCTAATTCTACATCGTCGGGAGGATATTCTAAACTAATTCTAACAGGAAATCTACTAAGCAATTGAGGTGGGAGCTCTTTTGTCCCGCTATGTGTTAGCGGATTAATTGTAGCAATTACAAACCAGTTTTCTTTTGCTTTAACTATTTCTCCAGTTGATTCTTTCAATACAATTTGTCGTCTGTCATCAAGGGCTTCATCTAATCTTAATAAAACATCTGCCTCAGCTGAATTAATTTCGTCTAGGTATAGGATATTTCCTTCTCTCATTGATTTTATCAAAATGCCCTCATCAAAACTCACAGTTCCATCAGTGAGAGTTTTAGTTCCAACCAAGTGACTTTCCCTTGTCCTTAAACTAAAATTGATTGATTCTAGCTTTATACTCTTTTTTTTAGCAAAATCTCTTACTAAAGATGTCTTTCCAGTACCCTTAGGACCAATAATTATTACAAAAAGACTCGAATCAAATGCTTTGTTTAATATATGAATGGAATTATTCCAATCAAGATAAGATGATTCGGACAAGCAAGAACTAGTTATAATTCACAATATTTAATTTTAGATCTAATTTGCAAATGATTCTATTTTTGTAAAAGACTCATCTAGAGTTTTATGTAGGGTTTTATTCCATTCCTCAAATCCTGATGGATCTTTTGGGTAATTACGATAATGCTCTACTAACCATTGATTTTTTCCAGATGTGTATTTCAAACCTTCAGCAACTGTTTTATTCATAATACCTCTGATAATCATTCCAATTTTTCCAAGCCCCGAAAAGTCTGGATGTTCTCCTTTACTAATAGATTCTACATCAAGATTTCCCAAAAAGTGTTTCATTCCATAACTAATTTGTTCATTTGTAAGGGTTTGTACTAATCTTCTAAAGAGTTCCAAACCTGCAGTCTTGTATCCGTACTCTTTTATGAAATCAAGATTGTATTGCCATAGATTTTTTTCTGAGACATCGTTTTGTTCAATGGCTTGCACTACATTATTCCCAATAATTGTTCCAGCAATAAGTGCAGGACCAATACCACCTGCATCTATTGGTTTTGGCATCCAAGCAGAGTCTCCGACTAACATGTAACCCCCTGATACGAGACAATCGTTTTGTCTTCTTACTGACACTTGAAAAATTCCTGAATTATTGTGAATGTCTTCTGGGTCTTGTGATAGTTTTGCATTTTTTATCACTTTATTTCGATGCAAATATTCTTCCATTAACGACTGAACATTATCTTTCTTTCCTAATCTGCTGTTTCTTTTTTCTAACATTGTTTTTTCAACTCCCAAACCAATATTGACTTTCTTTTCTCCTTTGGGGAAAACCCATCCATACCCTCCAGGTGCAATATCTTGGTCTAGGTGAATGATACAATAATTTGGATCAAATTCGGCAAGATCCTTTGTTTCTGGGTCAAAATACATTATGTATCTTCCAGTAGATTCTAAGTCTCGTCTATCAATTCTCTTCTCTATTTTAATTGAGTTCTTCAACGTATTTCGTAGCATTGAAGTCACACCAGTTGCATCCACTACAATTTTGGCAGTCTTTTTGTAAGGTTGCTTTGTTTTATTATTAATCCCTTGAACTCCAACTACTTGCTGCCCATCATAGATTAAGCCTGTAAGATTAATTTCAAAATCAAAACCAACTCCCATTTTTTTTGCTCTCTCATTTTGAATTTCCGGAAGTTTTTGGCGATTAAGCATGTATCCTTCTCCGTCAAATGGTATTGCTGTCTCTTTATCAGGAGAAAACGCCATAACTCCCTTTACATCATGCTCAATTTCCGGTCTTGTCCACCTAACTTTTATTCTTTCAGTCATGTATTCAACAGCCTCTTTTGAACAAGCATCTCCACATGTCCATCCTGACAATGATTTTCTTCCAGGAAAAATCTCAGGATTTCTATCAATGGAAAGAATTTTCAAATTTTGATTTGAAAAATGTGAAATCGCCTGAGCTGCGATAGTTCCTGTGAGACCACCTCCAGCGACTATTACATCATAATCTTCCACGATAGAAATCGTCGTTAATCCGTATTTAAAATAATACTTTTGTATCTGGTAAATTGTATTTTTAACGATTCAAAATTGGGTCGGTTCGTCGCGGCGTCTTCAAGGCTTTCGCTCAGACTGGAGCGGCTATTATCTCCTCATTCCCACTTTAATTTATCTAGTCATTACTATTTAATCTACTTGACTTTTTGAAAAATTTACTGAAAATTTTGACTGTGTCTTTTTTGTTATAAATCGGAGTATGAATTTTTATTTTTATTGCCTCTCTTTCAATAAATGATATTCTTCCTTGAATGAATTCTTGTTTATCTAATCTAATATGTAAAGTTGAATTTTCAGTTCGTTCTGCAATTTCTTGTATTATCTGGTTAATTTGATTCTCTGATAGTTTTTCTAAGAATTTTTCTAAAAATTGTATTGCTAATTTTTTTGTGATTTTTGCTCTAATAACTGTGATGATATTCTCAAAATGACCAGTAACATTGTAAATTGAAAAATCTCCCTCATCTAATCCCAGCATCTCATTAAATGAGTCAAAGAATTTTGCAATGTCTTCGGTTGCATGAACAATTACATTTATTGTTACTTCTAACTTGACCATTTTAATAAGAGAAGTGTTATCTGTTTAAGCTTCAAGTAGTGCTATTTCTTTATCTGCAGTTCTAATTAATTTCACTTTTTCAAGACCTACATGTCTTATTCGAATTACTTTCTTTGCTGCACCCATTATATCCGAATTAATTTTCCCATAACAGGTAGCTTGAACAAATTGATCAATTGTCATTTCTGGAATAGTCTGGTTGATAATATCTCTTGCAATTAATCGTAAGGCATGTTTCCTTGAGGTGTTAAGTTGTCTGTGTGTAAGTGCTATCACTTTAATTCTAAAAATAAATCCATCTTTTGTTTTTGCATCTATAATGAAATTTATTTTTGATGAGCCTCTTCTAACTAAACTTCTCAAGAATTCTTTTGAATATTCAAATCGCTTGAAAATGGTACTAGCTTTATCATCTTCCACTTTATCTAATTGAAAATACATTTTGTATTGATGTTGAGAAGGATCTCCTTTTAAAATATCATACAAAGTAACTTCTAAAACTCTACCTTTAGCATTCTGATCATCTGTTATTGGGATGTAAGCTATTGGAACATTGTTAAATGAATCTGGAGCATTTACTGTTATCCATTTCTTTTCTCTCCACTTGTCCTTTACTCGACCTTTTCTACGTGCCAATTATTATCGACCTTTGAATCCAAAATATAAGGGTATGCGACTATATAGTATCTCTGCCAAAATATTTTTGCAAAACACGTGGAATTGCAATATGTCCATCTTTATTTTGAAAGTTCTCCATAATTGAAACCAAAACTCTAGACGTGGCAATTAAAGTACTGTTTAATGTGTGGACGTATTTGGTTTCCTCATTCGTCTTCTCTCTATAGCGTATTTTTAGTCTTCTTGCTTGGAAATCTAAACAATTCGAGCACGAAACTATCTCTCTATAAGCATTTTGTCCTGCCATCCATGCTTCTATATCATAAGTTTTGGCAGAAATCTTACCCATATCTCCTGAAGAAAGAAGCATAACTCTAAATGGAATTTCTAATTTTTGATAAAATTCTTCTACAATTGCCAACATACGTTCATGTTCTCCCCATGAATCTTCTGGACGAGTAAACACAAACTGCTCAATTTTATCAAATTGATGTACTCTGAAAATTCCTTTCTGATCTCTTCCATGAGCTCCTGCCTCTTTTCTGAAACAAGGACTCACTCCAGCATATCTTAGGGGTAAATCTTTACCTTCAATTATCTCGTTTGAGTGCATGGCAGCCATTGCGTGTTCTGAGGTTCCTATCATGTAGAGATCCTCCTCTTCGATTTTGTAAATTACCTCTTCAAAATCATCTGTGATTACTGCACCTTCCATTGATTGATGATTAATCATGTATGGTGGTTGAATAAGCAAATAGTTTTTCTCGGCTAAAAAATCTAATGCATAATGAATTAGCGCTTGATTCAATCTCACAAGATCATTTTTCAAGTAATAAAATCTTGAGCCCGCTACCTTTGCTGCTCTTTCTAGATCAACTAATTCTAATTTCTCTGAAATGTCTATATGGTCCTTAACCTTGAAATCAAATTTGGGAATTTCCCCCCATTTTTTGATTTCTTTATTTGAAGAACCATCTTTACCTATAGGAACTGACTTATGAAGGAGATTTGGAACTGTAAAGGCTAACTGAGTGTATTTTTTTTCGATTTCATCTTGAGATGATTCTAAGTTTGATAATTCTTTAGATATATTTTTCATATCATCTAAAATTTTGGTTGCATCCTCCCCAGCTTTCTTTTTTTGAGAAATTTCCAAAGCAACTTGATTTTTCATTTTTCTTAGTTCGTCTGTTTTTAGAATGAATTCTCTTCTTTGCTTATCTGAAATTATTAGTCCGTCTAAATCAAATTTGATATTTCTTGATTTGAGCATTTCTTGTATTGCCTGTGGATTTTCTTTGATTAATTTTGGATCTAACATTGTTCAATCACCTTCAAAGACACCTGAACATGGGCTAAAACCTCATCAATGGTGCTTATCAACTTTCTCATATTGTCCTCATTTTCAAAATTAAAAACAACCTTGTTATCAATATTCTTAACAATAAGGTTTAATCCTGGTGGAAAATTTACGTTATCAGGATCTAAGGCTTTTTTTACAGTTTGAGCCTTTTCTTTTGAAATATTATTAAGGGTTATCTGAACTTTACATGTTAAGGACATTTACATCTAAATAATCTAAAAAGTCATTTAATTTGTCTTTAGTTATTTTCGCTCCAGCTGCTGCATCATGCCCCCCTCCAATACCATCAAACTTCTTTGCCCCTGTTCTCATTAGTTGACTTAGATTAATCGAGGATTTACATCCAAAAGATTTCCTTGAAGAAAATTTGATGGTATTTTCCTCTCCTTTAGTTCGTAAAATTATGATTTTTCCTGAATTTTTTGGAGATCCGGCGATTAATGATGAAATTGTCTCTGTCATGGTTTCAGGAACTATTCCTTCACCATTAACCATGACACAAGTTTCACTCTCCAAAATTCTCCATCTCTCATTGGTTAATACATTCATGTATTCTCGAATCAACTTTCTATACTGTGCAAGTATGGTTTCTCCTTCTCTTAGAATTTTATTTCTATCTCCCATGCAGATCGCCATACCAACTCCTGATTTACCGATTCTACCACAAGAGTTTAACATGGTAGAAAACTCTCTGCCATCTCTCAAAAAACTTCTTTTGTCTTCTCTTGGAAATGTATAGGTATAGCCAATCAATTCTGACATTATTTCTGTGGCATTTTTTCCAGTAGTAAACTTGGTAATTTTCTCAATGACGATTCTCTTTTCATCCTCATTTAATTCTGCTGGAACTCTCCACCTTCCTCCATCTTTTAGCTGAATTCCCGAAGCGTTTAGCAAGGATAAACAAGTATCTCTATTCCAAGTTAATCCCTCAATGAATGGTTGAGAAGTAAAAGCAAGTGAATCAGGCAGAGATCTGGTTTCTCTCCCCACTAAAAGCAAATCTAAGTCAATTTCAAGAAGTCCAAGCTCTTTGGCCGTGTTTACAATTTCAAAATTCTTACCTGTAAAGGATTTTCTTTCTCCTTGGTCTTGCCTATCCCCTAAAGCCGCTACAACAGCTACAGCAGATAAATCTGAATTTTTTTCATCAAGGGCCATTCCGGCAAGATATGCCATTCCTCCAGCACAAATTTCAGTGCCTCCATCCATGCCATATTTCCAAGCATTTATGACTCTTGGATTATCATGTTCGTTTTCTGATATCTGGTGATGATCAAGTACAAACCAATTTTCCCCCAAAGATTCATCTAGGTTATTTGCAAATCCTCCACCAAGGTCTGTCACAATATGAAAATCTCTAGAATCTTGTTTTAGTGAATCTATTACATTTTGACTAAATTCTTTTGAAGTTCTAACAGTACATTTTGCGCCTGCTCTAATCAAAGCTTTGGTGATAATGCTTCCCGAGGTTAAGCCATCACAGTCAATGTGAGTAGTAATTGAAATCGATTTTTGTGACTTTATGCATTCAGAAATTTTGTCTTTGAAAATGGAAAGAGATTCATCAAGAGATTTTGACATCATTCTAATTGAGCAACCACGGATTTATATTTCCAGTTTTTAGGAATTCGGCCAATTCTTTTGTAATAAACCGACAATCTGTGGACTTTGGCTTCAATTAGTTCAAGAGATCTTACATTTCTATTATCTCCTTTGTTTGCCTTTAGGTGTTTTTGAAGACCAACTGCTTTGTTTACAATGTTTTCAAGATCTTCTGGCATTTCTGGCATGAGCTTATTATCTTCTAAAATTTCTCCCACACTTTTTTTGGTAATGGGTTTTATCAAAGGAATAGAATGTTGATCTCTTAATTTAATCCCAATTTGACTAGGAGTCAAACCATCTTTGGCATATTTGATTACTAGGTCTTCTATTTCTTTTGGACCTAATGTTATCCATGATGGTGCACGTAAGGTTGCAGGCCTAATAGAATGTGATTTTCCATGCCTGTGTGTATGCATTCGTCCCATGAGGCGCATAAATTTAAAACAAAATTAAACGTTACTTTTTGGATCTCGTATACAATATTCGGACTTTGGAGTTCAGAATAAAAGTTAAATAAGTACACTGGTTTCAAAACGACAGGTAAACGGTATGAATAAAAAAGTACTCTTAACAGCATCCTTAGTCGCTGTATTTGTCGTAGGTACCTTTGGTGCAAGCTCTGTAGCATTTGCACAATACATGGGTAACGTAGGTTCAGGTGGAGAAACCGGAGCATATACCTTAGAAGAGGCACTAGAGATTCAAAAAAGACGAGTTGAAGCCGCTGCAGCAAACCCAGCTTCTGGATCAGGAACTCCTTATCTTGACGCAAGTGGTGTAGGTGGTGCAGCAGTAATCTCTGCAGCAGTCTTTGGCGGAATCGCAGGAGCTTTCTTCCTCAAAGGTAGATCTGGCAAATATGCAGCAATGGGTAGAGGATAAAAAAATACCATACTTTTCTCTTATTTTATTAAAAGTTACTTATTGCAAATACAGATCTCGTTCTTTTTGATAATAACAGAAATGTATATATCGCAGAAATTGAGCCAAATACACAATGACTCCTATCATAGGAACTTTCCTAAGCATCTTGTCATCAGTAACAGGACAGTTAGGACCAAACTATGATCCATTATTCTATGATGTAATGATATACATCTTCGGTACCATGATGTTCTCGATTTTCCTTTTGGGAATTATCTCCTTCTGGTTACGAGTACACGGATGGTCATACAAGGACAACCGAGAGAGATGGATTGATGAATTAGACAGACACTTTGAAAGAGAAGGTATCGGTCTTATTCCAGACAACGGTAAATACTGGTAAAATAATTTCCTTTCTTTTCATTATTTTTAGTAATTCTATCTATATTGTGTAAATGAATTTTTTGCTAAATGAACAAAGTCTCAAGAATTATTTTTCTGGAAGAAAGTCAGTATCTTTTGATTCATCATAGGCTTTTGAGGTGAATTCGGCTCTATAGTGATATCCATCCTGTAATGGATGGTTGATGAAGTGTTCGGATTCCTTATCATTTACGTAAATTGTAGACTTTGCTTGGTCCATATCTCTCAGTGGAAAATCCCACATCCACAAAAAGTGGCCAATTTCAAATGGATACTCTTCCTCCCATTCGGCATAAATTATTCCATCATTAGTAAGCGTATACATAGTTCTATGACATTTTCCATCCTCACTAAATCCTATTTTTGCCGGTATGTCTGCCTTTTCACCATCTACAATTAGTTCTAAACTTGCTTTGATTTTGTATGGTGTTTCTCTCTGATTGACACAAAGTTCTCTGAGAGGATTATCTTTATTCCAAAGATCCTGAATCAACGTCGCACCTACCGCAACAACACCTCCTATTATTGCCGTAATTAGTAGAAATTTTAAAGTCTTCTTTCTCTTGTAAGGATCTCCCATTCCTGGCCAAATCATGTGAATTTCTTTCTGAAGATTACTTAAAGTCGTTTCCCTTAATCATTCATTATCTCAATAGTATCAAGTTGATCCTGATGATCTGCCAAGAAGTATGTGATGGCATCTGAATCAATTTCTAACCATTCTGATTGGCCCCAAATTGGCAGAAAATCCTCCACAAAAAGATCATTTGGACCTGTTAATCTCACAATAAATTGTTGTTTTTTTGAGTTTATCTCAAAAGGTAATTTGAGGACCTTACCTCTTTTTTGATTTTGTATGTTTACTTTGTAATTGTCATTTCGAAACTCAACTTTTCCAAAAAAATAACTCTGAAAAATATCGAGTTTATTTATCTTAAAACTAAGCATATTTTTTCTACTTTTTTCTAACAGATAAAACTTGGTTAATTAGGATTAACGCTAAACGTAATTGAATTAAAATTAAAAGGAAAAAGGTGGATTGTTTAGATTACTTGCCAGGGTCGTGTTGCAAACGTGATCACATAACCCACACCGATAATGATTGATTGATATGCGATGTTGGTATATGGTATTGGTTTGATAATTGGGTCCCCTTCGACAACTACTGTTTGACCTGGACCAAGTCCTGGACCTACTTGTGCAACATTGAGTTGTGTGTGTACATGATATACGCCTGCTTCAAGTGCTTTTGCAGATAATGAGTATTCGACAACACTGTTTCCTTGAATGTCAAAGACATTACCTGGTGGGTCTCGTGCCAACATTTCCCATCTGTTTCCTGCATTAGTAGATTCTGAGAAAATGGATATCCATCCTCTTAGGTCTCTTTCTAC
>JAOTYR010000090.1 GCA_029861785.1 Candidatus Nitrosopumilus sp. | reverse complement strand
CTTTTCTAAATTTTTTAAAGCCTGATCAATAATATCTTGCAATTTTCTTGATTCCAAATAAAACAAGTCTCTGGTTTCGTTAAATGATGAATTATAATCTTCACTCATAAAATATTTTTTCACAAGAATTAGATAAACGTTGATCAAAATTTTTTTTATCTAATTATAAATCCGATAAAATTTAAAATTTTATTTATTGCTTAACATTACAATTTTTACAAAACCATTGCGATTCTGTATCTTGTCTAACTAAAAGTTCCCCGCATTTTCCACAATGTTTTACTTCTGTTCCAAAACTCATGATTTTCAAAAATGACCTCAAAATTTATCATTATTGTAATAATCTCATTAACTATCAAAGAAAAGTGTTAAAATAGGGTCGTTGAAAATTTACCTCAGATATGGCAACTAAGAAATCTTCTGGCCGTTCCCATGGATTTAAGCACAAATCTAGGAAGGTAATGACAAAAAAGGCCCCAAGAGGCGTGTCTTTCTTGCTTAGAGAATATCATGAAGGTGAACAAGCACTTGTTATCATTGATCCTAGGCAACACAAAGGATTGCCACATAGACGATACCACGGTAAAGTGGGCAATATCATCAATGTGGGAAGACGCGCAATTACCCTAGATGTGAAATTAGGCAATAAAACAAAAACCTTAATCACTAGATTAGATCATATCAAACCATTCGGTGTATGATATGGAAGAAGTAAAAAAGAAACAGGCTGTGTCTCTTTCAGAAGTTAAAGAGATTTTAGGAAAAGTAGATCCTGAGAATATGGATCAAATCCAGCGATGGACATATGATTATGTTTCTAAATTTGTAACTACTGATCCAAAAAATGCTAAAGAAATGAAAAAACAACTAATGAAAGAATGTGAATTAACAGAAGAAGAAGCTGTAGAAATTGTTAACATTAGACCTACCAGCATGGCAGAACTACGGTCATTTACATTTGGTTGGAAAAAACTTATTCTAGCTGAAACTCTCGAAAAAATGCTCAATATTATAAAGGAACATTCTTAATTTTTTGGGAGAAATTTATTTTGTATCGGGAACAGCATTCACCTAGAAAGTACGAAGAGCATGCATATGTTTTAGATTTTAACCCTCGTGGGAAATCAACAACCGTTAAAGGAAGAGATGGAATAATAATTACTGCAATCGGAGAAGACCGACTAACTATTTTAGAAATTCTTGGTGTTCCAAACTCAATTTTTGAAATTGGTGAAAAAATTTACATTGGAAAAGAAGGCAGAACTAAGGTTCTTTCAGTATTAGGAAAATTAGATTATGAGAATATTTCTTCTTCTGCTCAAACTGAATTACCTACAATTATAGAAAATATTGTTACTGAAAATGAACCAAGATTTGTTGAATATCTTAACAATGC
Source organism: Candidatus Nitrosopumilus sp. (assembly GCA_029861785.1). Lineage (GTDB taxonomy): Archaea > Thermoproteota > Nitrososphaeria > Nitrososphaerales > Nitrosopumilaceae > Nitrosomaritimum. The sequence continues at coordinate 3,421 of JAOTYR010000090.1, read as the reverse complement.
ACAACCTTTGACTCCACGAATTCATGCAATTGAGTTAATTCCTGGAATTGGAAAAACATACATGAAAATTATGTTAGAAGAAAGAGATAAGAAAAAATTTGAAAGCTATCAAGATTTACAGGAAAGAGTTGGATTTAAAGAACCAATAAAGCATATTTCAGAGAGAATTATGGATGAAATCACTGGTGAAAGTAGAATGAATCTCTTTGTAAAGAGATGATAAAGAGAAAAAAATTAGGACAACATTTTCTAAACTCAAATTCCATAGCCAAATTAATTGTTTCAGAAGCCAAAATTACTAAGAGAGATATTGTATTTGAATTGGGAACAGGATTGGGAATCTTAACTCCATTACTTTGTGAGAAAGCAAACAGAGTGATCTCAATTGATGTAGATGAAAAACTGATTAGAAATGCAAAATCTACCTTTTCTGATATTGACAATCTTGACTTACTAATAGGTGATGGATTTAAGCAAAAAAATTCTTTTTCTATTTTTGTATCCAATTTGCCTTACTCTAAGAGTAAAAATGCAATAGAATGGCTAGCGCAAACTTCTTTCTCACATGGTGTCATAATGGTCCAAAAAGAATTTGCCGATAAACTATTTTCCAAATCAACAAAAAAAAGAAAGGCAATAAGTATTATTGCTAACCATACCTTTGAAATTAAGAACATTGCAAAGATTAGGAAAAATAACTTTTCTCCTCCTCCAAAAGTTGATTCTGTATTATTAAAAATAATCCAAAAAAATACTTTAGAAAAAGATCTAATTCAAACAATCAACAAAATTTTTTCATACAGAAGAAAAAAAATCAAAAATATTTTAAAACAATTCAATATGGAAACTGTAATAGATAAACGAATTGAAGATCTTTCAGGAGATGAAATAATCCGCCTTGCAAATCAAATCCTTGAAAAATGATGAATATCCTCCGTCTGAGGATACTTTTTTCATAGCAGATGATATTGAAAATGAAAAAGGAAATCTTGCATTAGATATAGGAAGCGGTTCTGGATATTTAACAAAATTACTTTCTGAAAACTTTTCTTTTGTGGTTGGAACCGACATTAATTATGATGTGTTAAAACATCAAACCTACAAAACAAAAAATCTTATTTGCTGTAATGCTTCTGATGCACTAAAAGTAAAATTTGACCTCATTGTTTGTAATCTACCATATCTTGCAACTGATGAAATATTAGATATTGCAACAGATGGTGGTTCAGAAGGACTTGAAATACCTTTAAAGATAATAAAATCAGCTATTCCATGCCTAAAAACAACAGGGAAATTCCTTTTTGTTACTTCTTCACTTTCAAATTATCAAGCATTGATTAATGCAACAATAAAGGAAGGATTAACTGCAAAAGTTATTGCAAAGAAGAAATTATTTTTTGAGGAATTAATAATTATTCAAGCAATAAAGTGATTATTTTTTTAACAGTTCAGCAGAACGTTTGGCAATTGCATCTGCCATCTCGCTTGTTTTAGCACTACCACCAATATCATATGTCACAAATTTTCCTTCATTGATTATTTCATCTGTTGCTTTGAAAATTGCATTCTTGATTTCGGGCTCACCAAGATATTCTACCATCCATGCTCCCGATAAAACTGCAGCTGTGGGGTTTACTTTGTCCATTCCTTTGTATTTTGGTGCACTTCCATGTGCTGGCTCAAACATGGCATAATCATCCCCAAGGTTTGCAGAGTAAACATTTCCAATTGAACCAATATTCCCAGAAGCACATTCGGAAATAATATCCATAAACAAATTTGTGCTTACTAAAACAGAATTATTGAATCTCTCAGGATTTTTTACTAATTGCTGAGTCATATTATCAATATAATATTCTTCAATCTCTATTCCTGGATTTTCTTGTGAAGCTCTTTCTATTTCACTCCAAAAAATCCCATCAGTTTTTTTTAGAATATTTCTTTTTGTAATTGCTGTTACTTTTTTTAATCCATATTTTTTTGCCCATTCAAATGAAGAGTCAGCTATTCTTTTACAGCCCTTCCTTGTAGTTTTTCTAATTGCTATTGCAGAATCCTCAGATGTGTCAAACTCAATTCCTGCATACAATCCTTCAGTTGCTTCCCTGAAACATACAAAATCAAGTTTTGTATTTGGTGAGAGTCTATCATACGTCTTAATTGGCCTAACATTTGCATATAGCTGAAATTTTTGGCGTGTAGAAACAGCTACACTTCTTGGAGCACTAGGTAATGGTATTGTTGTGGTGGGACCCTTGTAGCACGCATCACTTTCCTCCATAATTTTTGATGTAGAATCTGGAATGTATGTGTCTCCACCATTTTTTTCCCATTGTTCTGAGCCTGCTTCACATCGAATTAATTCAGATTGAGTATTACAAGATTCTAGGACATGAATCATGGCATCTACTAATTCAGGACCTGTTCCATCACCGTTAATCACAGCTGCTTTTTTACCCATTTCAGCGAGATTTGTCGGTTGAGTGTATTTAATTCTACCCTTGTCAAATAAACTAAATTTTTTTATGACTTTAATCCCAATAGGAGTAATTTATTAACATAAATTGATTTCATTTTGATAGACGATGATCCTTATACAGCTATCAGATCTTCATGTGGGTTCTCAGTTTCAGCCAGAAGTATTTGAAACCTTAGTCAAAGAGGTTAACTCACTAAATCCCGATGTGATTGTAATTACAGGTGATCTAACTAATGAAGGCTTGATGAAAGAATATGAAAAATGTAAATCACTATTAACCAAGTTCAACACAAAAAAAATTCTATCAATTAGTGGAAATCATGATTATCGTAACACTGGATATTTGTTATTTAAAAAATACTTTCCATTTGAATCAGTCAATGAATTAGATGATGATGTGGTGCTAGTTACTATTGGAACCGCAAGACCTGATAGAAATGAAGGTGAGGTTGGATATCGACAAAATCTTTGGTTGGAGAGAACCATGAAAAAATACAAAGATAAAGTAAAGATTTTGGCCATGCATCATCATCTTGTTGCAATTCCTGACACTGGATCGGATCAATTAACTGTAATTGATGCTGGTGATGTTTTAAGAACAATCTTAGATACTGGGGTCGATCTTGTTTTATGCGGTCATAAACATCGTCCATGGGTTTGGAATTTTGGAAAACTAATGGTAGTAAACGCGGGGGCTGCCACCTCTGAAAGAGTTAGGGGCATGTTTGAGAATACCTATAACATTATCACAATTTCTGACAAAAAGGTACAAGTAGATCTTAAAATTGTAGGTGGGAAACGAGAACCAATTGATGATATTGTGAATAATTACCACCAATTTGGCGACGATTGAATTTATTTACAGATTAATTCAAGCCTTCTTTGTGCGGGGGTCGCCTAGCCCGGTATGGCGTAGGATTGCTAATCCTATGTCCTTCTGGA
>JAOTYR010000018.1 GCA_029861785.1 Candidatus Nitrosopumilus sp. | reverse complement strand
ATAGTATTCTTTAGGTGCTGAGGGTAACCCTGCTACTGAAATCCCTTTATTGTATTCGTTATAGGTCTCCTTTGCAGATTTTGGATTAATTTCTTTTTCAGTTTCTACAAAAACAGATTCTGTATGCCCATCAATTACTGGAACTCGTGTACATGTACAACTTACTCTAATATCCGCATCTTCGATCTTCCCATCTTTTAGTTTACCCAAAATTTTCCTTGTTTCTTTTCTCACCTTTTCTTCTTCTTTTGGAATATATGGCAGAATGTTATCTGTAATTCCCATTGCAGATACGCCTGATTTTCCACCACCGGAAATTGCCTGCATTGATGTCATCATGACTTTTTTTGCTCCATATTGTTCAAGCAATGGTTTAAGAGTAATAGCTAAACCTGTAGTAGTGCAATTTGGTAATGGAGCAACCCAACCCTTCCAGTTTCTATTCTTTTTTTGCAAATCAAGTAATTCTGCCTGATCATCATTTACTCCGGGAATAAGAATAGGAACATCTTCCTCATATCTGTAAGCAGAACTTGTGGAAATAACTGGAATTTCTGCTGCAATTTTAGTTTCAATAGCTCGAGCAGCTTCTGATTCCACAGCCGAAAATGCAAGATCTAATTGTGAAATATTTAATTCATCAATTCTCTTAACGGGCATATCTTTGATATATTCAGGGATTTCTCCACCTACATCCCAGGCTACAATTCCACTTGGATCCCTTATTGCATCTAGGTATTTTTTCCCTGCTGAACGCTCAGATGCTGCAATCTGCGTTACTTCAAACCATGGATGATTATCTAAAGATTGAACAAATTCTTGTCCAACTGAACCTGTAACTCCAATTATTGCCACACGTTTTTTATCCATAATCTAAGTATCTTTATTGATTTAATAATCGTTATCTGAGTTTGACCAAAACATACTATATTAGGAAAGGCTATTCTCAAGCGTGAAACTCAATATTGCTATTTCTTCACATAAACCCGTATCTCATGGAGGACTTTACTCCATTGCCAATCCAAGTCAAGACATACTTGATTTTAGCTCAAATATCAATCCGCTTGGCCCAAACCCAAAGGTGCTTAAAACCATCAAAAACCATTTAAGTACTCTAAAAATTTATCCTGACTCTGAATCCCTTGAATTGAGAAAAAATCTCCAAAATTACACCAAGATTGCATCCTCCCAAATTGTAATTGGAAATGGAGCTACAGAAATTATCTATAATTTTTGTAAGGCATTTTTATCTAACAAAACTCCAATATTGATACCAATTCCAACTTTTGGTGAATATGAGGCAGCTGCAAAGATTGTAGGTGCTAAAGTTGAATTTTATAAAACAATGGATCTTAACAAAGATCTTGATGATTTTATTTCTAAACTTCCAAATAATGGATGTGTTTTCATTTGCAATCCAAACAATCCTGTAGGATACTTAATTCCAAAAAACTACCTCAAAAAAATAATTATTGCCGCAAATAAAAAAAATACACTAATTTTTCTTGATGAATGTTTCATAGAGCTAGTTCCAGATTATGATGAATCAATAATTACATTTGTAAAAAAATATACTAATTTGTTTATTTTACGATCATTAACGAAATCATTTGGATTAGCCGGTCTCCGTATCGGTTATGGTATTGGAGGAAAAAAACAGATTTTAGTTTTAAACAATATTAAAATCCCTTGGAATGTATCAGGATTGGCTCAATATGCAGCTTCTTCAGCTCTTTCCATTCCAAATTATTTAGATAATGCAAAAAAAATTATCCAAAAAGAATCAAACTATTTAAAAAATAATATTTCTAAACTAAAAAATTTTGATTGTTATGATTCAGTCACTAATTTTATTTTAATAAAATCAAAATTAAAATCAACAAACTTACAAAAAAAATTATTAAAAAAGAATATTTTGATACGTGACTGCAGCAATTTTCGTGGACTGGATAACCATTACATTCGAATAGCTGTGAAAACAAGAAAAGAAAATCAAAGACTTGTACATGCTTTAGAGGAATTATGAAATCATTAATGATTCAAGGAACATCTTCAGGAGCTGGTAAATCCACTTTAGTTACAGCTCTGTGTAGGATATTTTCCAATAAGGGATTTTCAGTGGCTCCATTTAAGTCTCAAAATATGTCAAATTATGCCTACATAGGAAAGGGTTTTGAGATTTCTCGCGCTCAGGCAATTCAAGCATTAGGGGCTAGATGTGAAATTACATCTGATCTTAACCCCATAATGCTCAAACCTCTTGGAGACTATATCAGCTATGTGTATCTACAAGGGAAAAAATTCAAAAAAATGCATGCAACAGAATATTATAAAAAATTTGTAAGAACACAAGGATTACAAATTGCTTTAAAATCTTTTTACAAGCTTCAACAAAGACATGATCTTGTAATCTTAGAAGGTGCCGGTTCTCCTGCAGAAATTAATTTGGCTAAGTTTGATATAGCAAACATGAAGATGGCTGAAAAAGCAAAATCACCAGTTTTACTTGTTTCTGATATTGACAGAGGAGGATCATTTGCAAGTATTGTGGGAACTTTGGCTCTATTAGATAAAAAATATCAAAAACTAGTAAAAGGTTTTGTCATAAATAAATTTCGTGGAGATGTTACAATCCTCGCTCCAGGGTTTAAAAAAATTAAAGACAAAACAAAAAAATCGGTTATTGGAGTAATTCCAATGTCTGATTTTGATCTTCCTGAGGAAGATTCTTTGAATGTTAAGGCAAAAAATATTGTTTGGAATAAAAAAAATCTAGATAATATCGATCAAGAGATTGATAAGCTAAGCAAGTTAGTTTATTCAAATTTGAATATTAAGGCAATTGAGATGATGATAAAATGATTATTGAATCAATACTCATTATGTTTTTTGCACTTGCAATTGATTTAACCTTCGGTGATCCAAGAAATAAATTCCATCCTACAGCATGGATTGGAATCTTAATTGCTAAATTAACTCCTTATTTGAAAAATTCAGCAGATAATTTAGAAAGACTAGGAGGTATTTTTCTAATTTTAACCACATGTTTATTTGTAACATCGGTAATGTTTTTCTTAGATTTTGGAATTAGTTTAATTTCAATAGATTATCTCTCAGTAATTATTTCTGTGATTGCGGGGGGAATTCTTCTAAAAACAACTATTGCCATAAAGGGAATGGAAACACATGCATTAGAAGTTATAAGATCATTAGAAAATAACAATATAATCTCTGCTCGAGACAATCTATCCATGATTGTAAAGCGAAATACCAAAAATTTGGATAAAAATCATATATTATCAGGCGTGGTTGAAAGCATTAGCGAAAATACCGTGGATGGTATTACAGGACCTCTTTTCTACTTTGGATTATTTGGCTTACCTGGTGCATTTTTTTACCGTGTCATAAACACTGCAGATTCTATGATTGGTTATAAAACAAATATTTTCAAAAATTTAGGATGGTTTGCTGCAAATTGTGATAATGTATTGAATTACATTCCTTCTAGACTTACTGGGCTTGTGATGATTTTTAGTGCAATGATTCTTGGAAATGATTGGAAAAGATCATACAAAATTATGATGCGAGATGGAAAAAAAACTGAAAGCCCAAATGCAGGCTACCCAATGGCTGCAATTGCAGGTGCACTCGGAACAAAATTTGAAAAAATTAATCACTATTCTCTAGGTGATGGTACAATTTCATTTTCTAAAGATCATGTATTGGCCAGTATTACCTTAATGAAAGTCACATCTGTTATTTTTTGTGGAATAGTTGTGGTCCCCGTCATAATGATTCTCTCTTACTTGGGATGGTGGATTAATGCTTAAAGAAATTGGATCTATCTTTTCTTTTTTGACAATAATTCCAACTAGTAATGCAAATCTGGAAACAGTAGCAAAATACATGTATCTTTTTCCTATTGTTGGAATTGTAATTGGATTACTTGTTGGTTCTATAGGATTTGGTCTATCATTCTTTTTAGATCCTCTAATTGTAAGCTTGTTGGTTGTTGCCAGTCTTACCTTAGTTACTGGTATTCATCATACTGATGGCTTGGCAGATTTTGCCGATGGCTTAATGACCAAAGGTACAAAAGAAAAAAAACTTGCAGCAATGAAAGATCTGGCAACAGGCTCGGCAGGTATTGTTACTATCGTTTTGTATCTGGTAGGATTAATTATTGCAATTTCTCTTTCTTCAGGCTTTCAGTTATTTTTAGCAATATTTCTAAGTGAAATTGCAGCAAAATTTTCCATGGTTTTAATGGCTAGTTTAGGAAAATCAGCTTCTGTAGGCTCAAATTCTCCATTTGTAGAGTTGATGAAAAATCGAAAAAAACTTGCATTTACAACAATTATCACACTAATCCCGTTGATTGTATTTGGAGGTGCCACAGGTTTAATTATTTTTGCAATAAGCACTACTTTGACCCTATTTTTAGTTACTATATCTACCCGAAGTTTTGGTGGGATAACCGGTGATGTTTTGGGTTCTACAAATGAATTGACTCGTCTATCTTCTCTTTTAGCATTTGTATCAATATGATTGGAATAATAATGGCTGGTGGTATGGGAAGCAGAATGAAATTATCTGAAGAAAAATTACTACTAAAATACAAAAAACCTGTTATTTTACATGTTGCCGAAGCTCTAATAAATTCTGACTGTTTTTCTAAAATAATTTTTATCACCAGTCCATATTCTCCAAAAACAAAAAAACTACTACAAAAAAATAATTATGAAATATTTGATACACCTGGAATCGGATATGTAGAAGATCTTAACTTGGTTCTTAAAACTCTAAGTGATTCTGTTTTTATCACCTCCGCTGATTTACCACTTTTAGATAGTGAAATAATAAAAAAAATTGTAAATCATTATGATAAAAATAATATGTGGACAACAGTTCTTGTAACAAAAATTTTCTTAGAATCACTAGGAATATCTTCAGATTATGTCACTACTTTTGAAAATAAAATTTGCAATTATACTGGAATTTCTATGACTAATCCTCAAAAGATTCTGAATCTAGAAAAAATTAAGGAAAACTTTATAATTATTAATGATAAAAGAATTGGATTTAATGTTAATACAAAACAGGACTATGAATTACTCGGCACTACCTGAAATTTTGCCATTAATTTTTGCTTTAGAGCCTGTTGGTTCTGCTATGGTATTACCACAAGAGTTACAAGCAATCAAAGTTGATGCATGAGAATACACGATTTGTTGTTCTCCACATTCGCTACAATCCACCTTTTGGAACTTGCTTGATGGTTTTGGAATTTCAATATGATCTTTTTTCATGCTGCTACCAACTCAAATTTCTTAATTCTAACACCTTTTTTATTGTATTTCTTTTTACAAACAGTACATGTCATTAAAGGAGTAACTTTCTTAGTAACCTTTGCAGGTTTGGCAAGTTTTGGGAATTTCTGCCCACCATAACCTTGCTTTCGTTCTGCATGTCTTCGCTCACCACGAGCAGAACCTCTTCTTTTCCCGGCTTTGTAAATTGAGATCTTCTGTTCTGTGTGCAATTTACATTTTGGACAATATTTACGCATGGTCTTAGGAATGTTCATATCAAAAAAACCGACTCCACGGTAATTTAAGCATTGAATCTATAATAGGCGCCAAGTCCAAAAAAATTTGTGACTAGCACTCTGTCGAAATCACTTTCATCATTAAATTCAGTTGCAATGGGAGACAAAAAGGCAAATCTTGTTTTAAAAAACTGCAATCTGATATCCGTTTATACAAGAGAGAGTATTCCAAAAACAGAGATATCAATTCTAGGGGATAGAGTAGCTTATGTTGGTCCTGATGCAAGTCATACAGTCAATCAAAAAACAGCGGTAATTGATGTAAAGGGTAAATACGTATGTCCTGGATTTGCTGATCCTCATACTCATATTGATCAATTTGTCTTACCATCAGAGATTGCAAAAAAATCTCTTCTCTGTGGAGTTACGTCTCTTTTTTCTGATCCAATTGATATTGTAAGTATAGCTGGATACAAAGGATTTCAAGAATTTTTAAAACTGGGAGAAAATTTACCGATTAGAATTTTTCAAGTAGTACCAGGAGGTCTTCCAGTTGATAGAAAATTTAGCAATAGCAAGACCCTATCACTATCACAAGAAAAAACTGCAATCAAAAATTCTAATGTTCTAGGTTTAGGTGAAGTTTTTTCTTGGACAAAAGTAACATTACGAGATTCAAAAACAATGAAGTCTCTTGCTGCCATGCTTGATAATGGTTGCATTATAAATGGTCACACTGCAGGAGCCAGTGGAAAAAAATTAAACGCGTATGTTTCATCAGGGATTTTATCTTGTCATGAACCTACCAATTTTGACCAAGTTTTAGAAAGATTACGCTTAGGAATGTGGATAATGATTCGAGAGGGATCTATTAGACGTGATCTGAAAGAAATAATTCCCAAGATATTATCTCACAATACTTATCTTAATCGCCTAATGTTTTGTTCAGATGGACTTGATCCATTAGATATTATAAAATACGGTCATATTGATCATTGTATAAGAGAGGCAATAAAACTTGGGCTTGAACCAATAGATGCCATAACAATGGCATCCAAAAATTGTTTTGATTATTATAATTTAGGAAAAGATTTGGGAGGCATTGCACCTGGTAAATTGGCAGATATTATTATTTTTAATGATTTAAAATCTGTAAAACCCTCAAAAGTCTTTGTAGGAGGTAAATTAGTTGTTTCAAATGGAAGTATAGTCGCTCCAATAAAAAAGAGGGTTATTCCTTCTTGGATTAAAAATACTGTTAAACTAAAGAAGTTTTCTAGCAAAGATTTTGAAATTATATCAAAAAAGAAAAAAATTATGGTAAATACAATATTTATGCAAACAGAAATAATAACAAAATTAGGTTCAGTAGAATTAGAAACATCAGATGGAAAAGTTTTAGCCTCAAATGACAAGGATGTTTGGAAAGTCGCAGCTTTTGATAGAATTCATGGAACACAAAATCATGTCGTTGGTTTTCTAGAAAATTTTGGAGGAAATATTGGAGGATTTGCCTCAACTTGGAGTTTTCATGAAAATGATTTGATAGTTATTGGTTCAAATGATTTTGACATGGCCCTTGCAGCAAACACACTTCGAAAAACTCAAGGGGGTTTGGTTGTTGTAAAGTCAGGAAAAATTCATGCCTCATTACCATTACAACTAGCTGGAATTATTTCCACGGATCCGTTTAAAAAAGTATCTTCAAACTTCGAAAAAATCAATAATTTTATAATTGATTCAGGATGTAAATTTTCGAGGCCACATTTAATTCCTTTATTTTTACCCTTCTTGGCTCTTCCATCAATACGAATACTTTCAAGAGGAATTGTTGATGTTAAAAAAAGGTCCTACATCAATCCGATCAACTAAGTAATATTAAAAAGGGGGATTCAGGGAATTGAAGCTGAATCTTAATGGCATCAATTCAGCAAGGACCAAATGGACCCGTACTTGTCCTAAAGGAGAGTGCTTTACAACAAAAAGGTAAAGATGCACAGCAAAATAATATAGCAGCAGCAAAACTTGTGGCATCCTTAGTTAAGAGTAGTTTGGGCCCACGTGGTTTAGACAAGATGTTAGTAGACTCCTTAGGAGATGTTACTATTACAAATGATGGTGCAACAATCTTAAAAGAAATTGATGTTCAACACCCAGCCGCAAAAATGATGGTTGAAATCTCAAAAACTGTTGATAATGAGGTTGGAGATGGAACCACATCTTCCGTAATTTTTGGCGGTACTCTTTTGGCAAGAGCTGAGGATCTTCTAAAGAAAGATGTCCACGCTTCAGTAATTGTAGATGGATATCAGGCAGCCGCTGAGAAGACTTTGGAAGTCTATTCTGAAATGGCAAAAAAAATAAAACCTGATGATAGAGAATCTCTTTTAAATATTGCAGTTACTAGCATGCAATCTAAATTAATTTCAGAAGATAGTGATATTCTTTCCAAAATAGTTGTAGATGCGATTCTAAACGTTGTAACTAAGAAAGGTGAAATTTATTCAGTTGATCTTGATAATATTAAAGTAGAAAAGAAAACAGGCGGTTCAATACAAGATACTCAGATTGTTAAAGGAATTGTTCTGGACAAAGAAATTGTTCATAGTGGAATGCCAACAAGAATTGAACATGCAAAAATTGCTTTGCTAAACACTGCCCTAGAAATTGAAAAAACTGAAATGAGTTCTGAGATTAGAATTTCTGATCCTACACAAATGCAGATGTTCTTAGAAGAAGAAAATAGAATGCTCAAAACAATGGTCGATAAACTTCATGATATTGGATGTAATGTCTTAATCTGCCAAAAAGGAATAGATGACATTGCACAACATTACCTCTCAAAATATGGAATTTTAGCTGTACGTCGAGTAAAAGAAAGTGATATGACAAAACTTGGAAAAGCAACTGGTGGACGTGTTTCAGCTAATCTAGATGATCTTCTAGAAAAGGATCTTGGTTCAGCTAGTTTAGTTCATCAAAAGAAAGTTGAATCTGATAAATGGGTTTTCATTGAAGGTTGCAAAAATCCACAATCTGTTACCATGCTAATTAGAGGTGGTTCACAAAGAGTAATTGATGAGGTGGATCGTTCTATTCATGATTCTTTAATGGTAGTAAAAGATGTAATTGAAAAACCTGAAATTGTTGCAGGAGGAGGGGCGCCCGAATCATATGCTGCATCACAACTCAAAGACTGGGCAGATAATTTTGATGGACGAGAACAACTTGCTATAAAAAAATATGCAGAGGCACTTGAGGTTATTCCTCTTACAATAGCAGAGAATGCAGGTATGGATCCTATTGATACAATGGCAAAACTTAGAGCAAAACAAAGCCAAGGAAGAAAATGGACCGGAATTGATGCTAGAAATACAAAAATTGCAGACATGTTAGCAATTGATGTAGTAGAACCAATTGTAGTAAAAGAACAAATCATAAAATCTGCCACAGAAGCAGCTTGCATGATTCTTAGAATTGATGATGTTATAGCTTCATCAGGCGCACCTGGCGCTTAAGATCAGAAATAATTTTCTTAAAACTTAAGCATTCTATTACATTTGATTTAGTGTGTACAAGTTAGGAATAGATCTTGGTGGAACAAAAACTGAAGGAATTTTACTTGATGATTCTTTAGACATCGTTAAAAGAAAGAGATTATCAACTCCCAAGAATAACTATCAAGAAATCATAAACACAATATCTGATCTTGTAAGAGATCTTTCTATGAATATCAAAGATTTTACTTTGGGAATATGTACCCCAGGCACAATTTCTAAGAAAACCGGTCTACTAAAAAACAGCAATACTCAATGTTTGATTGGTAAACCATTAAAAGAAGATTTAGAAAAAAACCTAGATAAAAAAATTCTAATGGAAAATGATGCTAATTGTTTTGCAATCTCAGAGGCAACTATGGGAATAGCAAAAAATTATTCATTTGTTTTTGGTGCAATTATTGGCACTGGTGTAGGAGGAGGAATCGTGATTGATGGTAAAATTCATCATGGCAGAACCAATATTGCTGGAGAATGGGGGCATCATACTTTACACCAAAACGGTAGAGAGTGCTATTGTGGAAAAAAAGGATGCGTCGAAACTTACATCAGTGGACCTGCATTAGAGCAACAATGGAAAGAAATGACAAACAACAATCAATCGTTACCTGATATAATAAGAGATTTTGAGAATCCTAAATTCAATGAATGGAGGAAAGAATTTTTAGAAAACTTTGGAATATCTCTTGCAAATGTTATTGATATACTAGATCCTGATGTTATTGTCCTTGGTGGAGGGCTTTCAAATATTGAGTTTCTATATTCTGAGGGAACAAAAAGTATCCATGAAAAAGTATTCAGTGATCTTGTAGATACTCCTATCTTAAAAAATAGTCTTGGAGATTCTGCAGGAGTATTTGGTGCTGCATTACTAAACTAGTCTATTGAGGACATCCTTCCATCTTGGAGATAAAATACCCATTTGTCATAATCTCTATCTCTATTTCATCTTGAACTGATTCTGAGTGACAAAAGCGACATTCTTCTAAGGTTATCTTAGCTTCCGATTCATTAATGGTTTTTAGCCATTCTTTGGCATATTCAATTGCTTTTTCGGTTTCTTTTCGGTCAGTTATTACATCAAAATGCATTGTATGACCATCTTCTGCTTTTACATAGGTATCAAAAACATGAAAATCCATATACAATCGCAAAGTTTTTGAATATTTATTGAATTACTTTTAAAAAAACTTAGGTAGAATCAATTTCCGATATTATGTTCCTATCTGAACATTCTTCAGGATTTAACGAATAACAGACTTTCAGTTCAAATTGAATCAATTCTGCTTCCTTTTACAAAAAAATATTAGTTATCTCGAAATTTTGATTGAATTACTAGAATCTTATCTCCAATATCACTTATGTTTGCACTTAAATCTGTACTATTAAAATTATTCCGGCTCCGTCAATGGGAATAGTCACTTGATATATTTTTTCATACTTCGCCAGTACAAAAAGTGGTTTGTCAATTTTAGAAGCTATTTTTTTCTTGTAGACCCTTGATAAATTGTAAGTGATAATGAAATTTCTATTTCTTTCTTAGAAAGAAAACTTGAAATTCTTGATCTCATTTTATCATACAACTATCCATAATAATAGATTCCTACATATCTTATTTGATTATCAAAATTTAGAATTTCATCACAATTTTTTTCATAATCCATAGCAAGACACCTTTGTACTCATAATAACAATTACCAGAAAAAGCAAATGGCTCAACTTTTTTTATTGAGGCTCAATTGTAGCGGGCGGTTTGCTTGAAATTGTATATGTTACCCATGTCACATCTTCAATTTCATTTGTTATTCTGTTGCTTATTTTTTCTAATAATCCATGAGGAAGTCTGGTCCAATCTGCTGTCATTGCATCAATTGAGTCTACAACTCTAACCATTACAATATTTCCATATTTCCTTTCATCTCCAACCACACCTACTGCTTTATCATCTCCTACTGCAGCATAAGATTGCCAAACATTTCTGTATAGATTTGCCTCCATTAGTTCCTCTTCGACAATTTTACTTGCAAGTTTACAGATCTGAAGTTTTTTTGGAGTAACCTCTCCAATTATTCGCACAGCTAGACCAGGTCCGGGAAAAGGATGACGCATGAATAATTTTTCTGGTACTTCTAAAATTTTTGCAATCTCTCTTACCTCATCTTTGTATAATTCTTTCAGAGGTTCCAAAATATCTAAATTTAACCAATCAGGAAGACCTCCTACATTATGATGAGATTTTATTACAGCTGCTGGACCTTTTGAAACACCACTTTCTATTATGTCTGGATACAAAGTACCTTGAGCTAACCATTTGAACGGTCCATTTTTTTCTGCAAATTCTGTAAAAACTGTAACAAATTCTTCCCCTACAATTTTTCTTTTTTTCTCAGGATCCTCCACACCCTTTAATTTACCTAAAAAAGATTTCACTGCATTTACTGAAGTAAAATTTACTTTGAAATTATTCTTAAACATCTCTTCTATTTCCTTTTCTTCATCTAATCGTAATAGCCCGTTGTTTACAAAAACACACTTTAACCTCTCTCCTATTGCTTTGTGTATCAACAAAGCTGCAACCGTCGAATCTATTCCTCCACTTACACCACATAATACATTTCCTTCAATTTTTGAAAGCTTTTCTAGCTCCGAATCAATGAATCCCTTCATCGTCCAATCTTGTTTTGCACCACAAACCTTCAATACAAAATTTTTGAGGATCTCATTTCCCTGCTCTGTATGAACTACTTCTGGATGAAATTGAATTCCGTAAATATATTTTTCACTAGATGCAATGGCAGCAGCTTTTGCACTTTCAGTATGACCTATTACTTTAAATCCTGGCGGAATTTCTTCGGCTTCATCTCCATGACTCATCCAAGCTCTAACTGATTCGCCCACTCCGTTAAGAAGATCTGCATCATTATCGATTGTTAGTAATGAAGAACCATATTCTTTATTCGCACGTTTTACTTTTCCACCATACTTGTTTACAATTAATTGATGTCCATAACAAATTCCCAAAAGAGGTAAATCCATATCAAAAATTTTTTCTTCTGGTAAGGGAGCATCTGAGCTGTATACACTAGACGGACCTCCTGAAAAAATAATGCCTTTAGGATTGTGTTTTTGTAATTCTTCTACACTTATATCAAAAGGAACAAGTTCTGCATAAACTGAAAATTCACGAATTCTTCTACAAATAAGATGGCTATATTGAGAGCCAAAATCTAAAACAACAATTTTATCCATATGATCACTTTTTGATATTTTCTAACATACGAGTAAAAGACCAACCTGCTGTGTTAATAATTTCATTGACTCTTTCTTTTTCTTTATAATTTTTAATTATTATTTCACGAATGTCTGAACCACTCTTATTAATTACATAGTCAATAATAGAATTTTTTTGGATTTTTCCATTATCTACATCTAACATATCTTTTCTTTTCATTTCTCCAATTATTCTATCGATAAAAAATGACTTGAATGGTGGAATATCTGCTGTTATTCCCGAATCTTCTTCCAAAATTATCTCAACTTGTTGTGGGGTCACAAAGGCATTAGCAATAACTTTACCATCATTTCCACTAGTTATTGGAATTGATTTTTTTCCAGATACGTTTTCTTCAGAGGTTTTTTGTGTACTATCGAGAGATGATGCCTTGGTAAAACTTGATTCTTTTAGCATTGAATCTAAAACTAAGAGTCTTTTCTCAAGTGTTTCTATGGCTTGAGTATGTTTATCGATCTGTTTTACTAAATCTTCCCTCCAACCTACAATTTCTCTTAATTGTTCCTCTGAATGTTTCATATTTGAACTCTGGAGGATATGGGTATTAAATGCATTCTAGGTAATTATGCTATCAAGATTACGATATGAGATCTTTTTAAATCCCATAATAGGACTTGATGTTGTAAATAATTCTGTTTTTGTTTTCAATGCAAGCCATTCTAATAATGATTTTCCTTTTCTTAATTTTTTTATTTTAATTTTTTTTTCTGATGATTTTGTATTAGAAAATTTACCAATTCTTTTTCCAAAATCCATTCCAAACAAAATAATTTTTTTTGCATTAAAATAATTTGCTAGAAAGACAGCTCTGTCTCCATCTGTAAATCCACCAAAATTGTATACTTTTCTGAATGGCTTGGTCTGAGTTGTTCCTAGACAATTTTTAAAATTTTCAATTAGGTTTAATTTAGAAATATTATCTCCATG
Source organism: Candidatus Nitrosopumilus sp. (assembly GCA_029861785.1). Taxonomy (GTDB): domain Archaea; phylum Thermoproteota; class Nitrososphaeria; order Nitrososphaerales; family Nitrosopumilaceae; genus Nitrosomaritimum. The sequence goes on along the minus strand of JAOTYR010000018.1, from coordinate 4,641 downwards.
TGCGTGAACCACAAAAATTGTTTTTGACTTTCCAATTTTTTTAAAAGTTTTTTCATCTCCATCAAGATCAGTTATAACAATATCTGGTTTGATATTATTATCAACTAAAGGCTTTACTGCACTATCTGCCACAATTTTTATAGTTTTTTTAAAGTCTTTCAATATTGGAATAGCAGAAGATAAAGAAGGACCAGCACCAATTATGAACACATTTTGATCTTGGATCAACTTGCAAATCTGCAATAAATGATTCTCTTTGCTTAGAAAAGAATCCAATAATACAGCAGAATCTATATCTTCTTTTTCATTAAAGTCAAATTCTTTTAAAATTTCCTTATATCTTGAGTACCAACCTGAAATCATCATATGACTAAAATTGATATAGTTCATCATAAATCATGTGAAAAAACTTGGAAATGTAGGCGTAGGTGGCAAAAATCCTGTTCGAATTATGGGGATTTTAAACACAAGCCCTGAATCTTTTTATAAAAAATCAATCGTAACAACCAAACAAAGTATTTCAAATGCAGTAAAAGAAATGGAACTTAATGGCGCTGATTTTATTGATGTTGGTGGAATGTCAACTGCTCCATATTTGTCAACGTTAGTTTCTGAGAAAATAGAATTTAATCGAATTTCAAATGCAGTAAACATTATTCAAAAAGTTTCAAATCTTCCAATTTCTGTTGACACTTGTAGGGCAAATGTAGCAAAGTGTACATTGGAGTTGGGAGTAGATATCATCAACGATATTTCTGGATTAAAATACGATGATAAAATGATAGATGTAGTTTCAAATTATAATCCATCATTAATCATATGTGCTTTTAGCCCAAAATTAGTATCAGGAAATCATATTACTCAAACAAAAAATCTTCTAATGAAAAGCCTTGATATTTTAAAAAAAATTAAATTTTCAAATAACAAAATAATTCTAGATCCTTCTATTGGATTTTTTAGAAGATCTGGAAATGGTCCTTTCTTTACAAAGATTAGATCTAATTTTGTTGAACGAGATATTCAAATAATACAAAACCTAAATGAAATAAAACAAAATTACCCAATTCTCGTTTCAGTTTCAAACAAATCTTTTATTGGAGAACTTTTGAGAAAGGAAGATCCATCTGATCGACTGTTTGGATCGATTGCAGCAGAAGTGGTTTCTGTAATGAATGGGGCTGATATTATTCGAACTCATAATGTTTTAGAGACAAAAGATGCAATCCTCCTTGCATCAAAACTATCTAAAAGAAACAAAGGCTTATAATCAATATTTGACTTTCTTAACAAGGTTTAGTTGGAATTTAAAGAAGGGTTAACTTTTGATGATGTTCTTCTTGTACCCAAATATTCTGATATTACCAGCCGATCTCAAACAAATCTGAGTACAAAATTATCTCGAAATATCTCCCTTAACAATCCATTCATCAGTGCCAATATGGATACTGTAACAGAATCTGCCATGGCAGTGGTTATGGCTCGCGCTGGAGGAATAGGAATTATTCACAGATTTTTAACAATACAAGAACAAGCAAATGAAGTTCTAAAAGTTAAAAGATCTGGAAGTGTAATGATTGAAAATCCATACACTATCAATCAAGACAAAACCGTTCAAGATGCAATTGATTATGCAGAAGAAAAGGAGGTCTCTGGACTTTTAGTAGTTGACTCTAGTTCTATATTAACAGGAATAGTAACAGACAGGGATTTATTATTTGAAAAGAATACGTCTCATCTAATCAAAGACGTGATGACTAAAGATGTTATTACTGCAAAACCTGGTGTACGCTCAGAAGAAGCCAAAGAAATTCTTCACAAACATAGGATAGAAAAACTACCCATCATTGATGACTCTGGTTCCATTAAGGGTCTTATCACAAGTAAAGACATTACAAATATTGAAGATTATCCTTCAGCATCAAAGGACAAAAAGGGAAGACCTCTTGTTGGAGCTGCAGTCGGAGTAAAGGGTGACTTTTTGGAAAGAACAGAAACTCTTTTGGATGCAGGAACTGATGTACTAGTTGTAGATATTGCACATGGTCATAGTGAAAATGCAATTAACACTATTCGAAATATCAAAAAAGCATTTCCAGAATGCGAACTAATTGCTGGAAACGTTGCAACAGCAAAAGGAGCTGAGGATTTAATCAAAGCCGGTGTGGATGCAGTTAAAGTTGGTGTGGGTTCTGGTTCTATCTGTATTACTAGAGTAATTACTGGATCTGGTGTACCTCAACTGACTGCAGTAATGGACTGTGCCAAAATTGGTCGTGATCATGGCATTCCGATAATTTCTGATGGAGGAACACGAACATCAGGTGATGCTACAAAGGCATTAGCATCTGGGGCATCTTCTGTAATGATTGGAAGCATGTTAGGGGGAACAGACGAGTCGCCAGGAACCGTATTGACTAAAAATGGAAAACGGTTCAAAGTTTATCGAGGAATGGCCTCACTTGGAGCCTCCTTAGGACGAAAATCAAAGGATTCAAGTTCGGTCTCTTTTGATGATGATCTTAATGATTATGTTGCAGAAGGAGTTGAAGCAATGGTTCCATACAAAGGAACCGTAACAGATATTCTAAAACAGCTAACAGGTGGGGTTCGCTCCGGTTTAAGTTATTGCGGTGCTCATACCATTACTCAAATGCAGGATAATGCAGAATTTATCAAAATGTCAAGAGCTGGCTTTGCTGAAAGCCAACCACATGATGTTTCGGTAATGTAGTTAATTTTTAAAGCAGTATACAAAGATTTTATCATGCTTGCAAAACGAACAATAATTGGTTTTATTGTAGGAAGCGCAATAATTGGAATTGGATTCTACTCTTTAGTTGCAGGTTTTGGATTTCAAACAATAAATGTTGATGAAACTTTTGAAATTGGAGAATCCACGTCTTACCAAATTAGCGCCAATAAGGGTGCTCAGCAACAAATGAAAATTACTGGAGAAAAATTTGATCTAAGACTATCTAGTCCTGGGGGAGATCCTGAGATTCCATTGACATCATATGCAAAAGAAACAACACTAAATTGGGCACATCTTGAAGATGGCATAACTAAAATACAAATTCAGAATACAGGTTCTTCTGAATTACATGTACTAGGGACTCTCAATATTACGCAAGATCCAATATTGTTTACCTACCACTTGATAGTAATCACCTCGGGAGTAGTGATTATTGGATTTAGTATGGGATTTACCTTAAGAAAACCTAAAGGATTCTAGTTTAATTTTGCAGAAGGGTAAGATCCAAGGATTTTCATAAGTAGTGTTTCATTTTTAATTTTTTCAAGCATTTGTGAAATTTGAGGATTTTTTGCATGACCTTCAAAATCTACATAAAAGTTGTATTCCCAATTTGTTGATTTTGTGGGCCTTGATTCAATTTTAGTTAAATTGATGTTATATTTATGAAAATTTTCAATTATTCTAAAAAGAGAACCAGGCTCATGTTTTATAGAAAATATTATTGAGGTTTTGTCATTTCCAGTTTCTTCGTTGGTTTTTTTAGATAATACTATGAATCTAGTATAGTTATTGAGATTGTTTGCAATATTTTCTGATATTATGGAAACATTGTAAATCTGAGAAGCTGTTTTACTCGCAATACAAGAAACATTAGGTTTGTTTATCTCCTTAATTATTTTTACACTTCCTGCAGTATCATAGGTTGGAACAGTTTTCATATTGTATTTTTGAATAAAGTTTCTGCATTGTCCTAATGCTTGAGGATGAGAATAAACAGTATCAACCTCATCTAATTTTCCATTTCCAATTAAACAATGTTCTATTCTGTAATAAATTTCTCCCGTTGCATTCAAAGATGTAGAGTATAGTAAATCATAACTTTCTCCAACACTTCCCTCCAAAGAATTCTCTATTGGCAAAACTGAATATTCTGTACTATCTGAAATCGTACTTTCTAAAACAATTGCAAATGTTGGTAATGGCATGGTTTCAATTTGTTCAGAAAAAAATGATCTTGCCGCTGCTTCACTATAAGCTCCTCGCTCCCCCTGGAACGATACTTTGATCATTTCTTATTCTCTAAGATTAACAAAACCACTCTTACCAAAATCGGTTGAAAGTTTTCTTTCATCAATCCATGAGCACTCTGTACATTTTATGGCATCCCGCATTTGAACAACTTTACCACCACATTTTCTACATTTTGTAAATAACACTCCAAGATGTGATTCATCGATTTTTGCATGTATGGTTCCGTTAAGATGATTTAAAATTTTTAGAGTTACAATATCATTTACCAAAGCAACATTCTTTTTTCTAAGATTTCTTGTGCCACAAATACACTCTACTTTTGAAGTGGTTGGTTTACCATTTATGTAGTCTATTGATACTGCAATCATAGAAGACATTACAGCAGCCACAGTTCCAATTATGGTATCTCCTATTTGTGGGATTGATAATAATTTTGGATTCTTTATACTGGCGACGCGAGTTGATTTATCAAGGTTTTTTTCACCAACAGTAGAGGCACGAACTGCATCACCATCATCAAAAGTGTTGTGTCCAGCCTCATATTCCTCGATTGAGGCGATTTTATCTCCAGGCAATGTTGAAGTTTCAGACATGTTGTGTTTTTCTGTTTTGTGATTATAATTGTTTGTAGTATT
>JAOTYR010000089.1 GCA_029861785.1 Candidatus Nitrosopumilus sp. | reverse complement strand
AACCAAAACATCTGGTGGAGTCGTGTCGATAACAATTACAGTCTGGTTCCAAAAGGACTCTAATCCATCCATAGTTACTGTTTCAGGAGGTTCATCTTTTGGAGGATTTACAAAAGTAGTAACAGCAGCTATGCCTACAGAAAGTAATTTTAGTCCAGCTTGAACTCCCGCGCCACCAACGGCATCCTGCAATTCCCCCTTTTGTTTTACAAGGTCATCTAAATCTGCTTGTCTTTTCGTTATCTTTTTATCAAGATCCCCAAGCGCATCCTCTCCCACAAAACTGGTTCTCTTAAGATCTGCAATTTCATCTCCAATTTTTTTAATATCGTCATCAAGTTTTGCACCAACCTGGGTCCATCCTACAACTTTATTTATTTGGGTAGCTTTACCTAGAGGCTTTTGCAAAGATGATATTCCTATAGATCCTCCAAGTCCAGCAAGGCAAGTAATACCATCCTGTACAATTCTATCATCTACACCTCCATGAAAAGTTGGACATGAACTAGGAAAATTCACATTCTTGATAGTGTGTTTTCCTGAAAAATCATCGAACCCTTCAAATGATTCCTCGATAAGTTTGACTACTCCTTGTTCTAATTTGTTTTCAGTTTTTATTCCTGCTCCCTTTAGATGATCTTTATTTACTATCTTTGAAAAATCGTTGTATGCTTGGTAATGTGTTTCAATTAGCTGCGTAATATCTTCATCAGAATAAAGAAAATCCTCATCACCTAAATCAAGTGGAGATGCACTCCCATCTTCAGCAGGTAGACGTAAAGGATCCATTGCTCCCTCATACACATCATATCCTTCTGGATGGTCGGTTGCTTTCCACTCTACATTGAATTCGTTCTTATCTTCTTCTGACAGAGTAACATTGTTCAGATAGGCATGTCTTGCTACGGCAGTGTTATGGGATTTTTCAAATTCTAAATCATATACATTTTGAGCTTGTCTAAATTTTTCTTGGTTCTCGGTAATTAATGCCATAGGAATAAATCGGTCATCAGCGTACTCTACTTTAGGTTCAAGATTACAATTATCCCATTTTACAAATTCATTGAATCCCATTTTCTTCCATTCTTTTGGCTCAACGACAAATCCCCAGTGAGCATTTGCCTCTACAATGGTAACATTGTGGTTTCCAAACCCAACATATGGAGGCATGGGGTCAATCACATTAAAGTAAAATTTTGCTGGATAAGCATCTGTTATGAATTGTCCTCCTCCCGGCGCTACCTGACTGGAGCCTTTATACTGAATTTCATTTTGTCCAAGAGGATATAGTTTAAAATCTGGTTCATTCAGCAGTTTTACTTGTTCAGGAGTTAGAACAGAAGAGCTATCAAAATTCCTCTTTATGTTAAAAAATCTCCAAACAGGATGAGCTATGGTTCCGCCAGTAGGATCAACTTTTGCAATATTGGTTTTATAATTTGCAAAGATGGCAAGTAATGCGACAAAAACTAATCCAACAAGAACCTCTAATAAGACCGCTCCAATTTTTATGAACCACTTAGCATCTGGTTTTGGTCCTGGCAAAATTCCAAAAATTAAACTGATAATTGTTCCTAGTTGATAGTCAATCCATAGAAGAGTACTCTCTGCTGAATACCACGTAGTAAAACCTAGACGAGTGCCTCCAGAACTTTCCGTATAAATGCTATCTCTAAAACTTCCAATTACTGGGAATGTGAAAAATCTGGCATCCTGGGGAGATTTATCAACCTCTCTATCATCATCAGTGAAGTTCCAGGGCCTACCAAAATGAAGAAAAGGATTAAAACTTTGAAAAGATTTCAGTTCATCTCCAACTTTTGTTTCTTCAGTATCTGGATAAACTCTAAATCCCTTCAAATCTGCAAGTTCCGTACCAGGTAATCCAGGGTAATTACATGGTAAATATACTCTATAGGCTTTAGGTGGAGGAGCTACCTGTGGAGCACATAAAGTACTCAAAGCTATGCCTCCTGCGATAATTACAATACTGAGGACGATTTTAGCAGCAATTGCAAACGCTTCACCTCCACCAGGTAATAATTTAGCAAGGGCCTCAAAAACTGGGAATAAAGCATCAGCCAACCAATCGCCTGCATTTAATGTTTGATCAAAGCAAAATTCATGTGAGCCGCTATCATGAGCTAGTGCCCCTTGGTAGGGATATGCAACAAATGTAGCAAATAACAGAACAAACGCCACGAAAATTGTAGCTCTTAATTTTCGATTTTTCTTTAAGGGTGAATCAGTTGGTTCCTTAAGAGGGATTTTGTTTTGTTCATTTAATTCAAGTATTGAGGATTCATTGTTTTTTTTAGTTTTCATTTTCATAATTATCAGATTTACCTAGTTATCATATCCTCCCTCGCCTAAATTGGGGATCTGTTGTGATCTTATTAAAAATACCTTGGCATTCAATGCTCAAATGAAAAATTAATTCGGCACTAGAGGGAATCCAGATTTTTGAATTTAATTTTTTAAGAAATTTTTCATCAAGCATCAACTGTATCTCTTTTGTGAGTTCTATTTTTCCTTGATTTTTTTATAGATAATAAAACTACCACTGATTAAAATCAAAATAATTCCTGGAATAATTAAGGCAAATCCAACTACCAAAAATCCTGCAAGTTCTGCGGTTGTTTCAAAACTTTCTTGCATATCATGAGCTGTAATCACAACATAGACTTTTACTGGTTCTGTGCTAAAACTAGTAATTTCAAGTTTATACCAGCCTGATTCTATATCAGATAATTTTTCAAAAAAAGTTTCTTCCATTGGTGCAACAATTATTTCTTCACCATTTTCATTCACTAGTGATAAAATTAACTGTTGATCTTGAGGAATTGTTCTAGCTCCAAGAAAAAACTCTCTTGAAAAATCTATTTCAACTAAACCTGCTATGCTTGAAAATGGTTCAACTGTTTTCCCTGAAAACAAAATTTCTGTATTGGGATAGTTTTTAAGAACTCCCATGGAAGAATAAAAAAAAGAACCAGATGCCACTATAGTAATGATAACTCCGATTATCAAAATAATTAATGATATTTTCAATTCGATTGTTGAATATGCTAGGATTATAATTCTTTCAAATTTTCGGATACAGTTATAGAGTAACTGTAAAAATTCTTATTATCATTATGGTAACAAATGACATTCTTAAAATAAAAAATCTCACAAAAAAATTTTCGAATTTTGTAGCAGTGGATAACTTGTCCCTTGATGTGAAAAAAAATAGCTGTATTGGATTTTTGGGACCAAACGGGGCAGGCAAGACAACTACACTGAAAATATTAACTGGACTCTTAAGACCAACTTCGGGTGCTGCCCAGATTAACGGCTATGATGTTACAAAGAATTTCAGAAAAGCAATGTTAGGAGTTGGTGCAGTAGTTGAGACTCCAGAATTTTATCCTCACTTTACTCCTGATGATGTCCTTTCTTACTTTGGAAGATTGAGGGGAATGTCACACCAAGAGGTCAAAGGCAGAATCCAAAAGGTGCTTGATGAGGTGAACATGTCCGAATGGTCGAATAAAAAGATTGGAAAGTTCTCAAAGGGAATGAAACAGAGAATAGCCATAGCATCTGCATTGCTCCATGAACCCCAGTTGATTATCTTAGATGAGCCAGTCTCAGGACTAGACCCTAGGGGGATGATGGAAGTAAGGGAAATCATCAAGGCAATGAAAAAGCAAGGCAAGACGATTTTCATGAGCTCTCACCTTCTTGTAGAAACTCAAGCAATTTGTGATGAGGTGGCATTAATTGACAAGGGAAAACTTTTGGGACTAAGATCAATTAGTGATCTGCAAACCTCAAGCAAATCCAAAATAAAAATAGAGATGATAGAAAATCCAACAGATTTTCAGCTAGATGCAATTAAAAATTTTCCACAAATATCAGATGTATTACAAGACACATCTAATGTAATTACAGTAGACTTTGAGGGGGACAAATCAAATAGAGCTGATTTTCTAAAATTCCTGCATGATCATTCGATTCAAGTAATCTCCTTTAGTCTCGTTGAGACTAGTTTAGAGAATATCTACAAGGAACTAATCTCGGACTCGGTGAGATAAGTTGTCGGAGATTAAAACACCATCGCATTTATCCCAAACAGGTACTGTAACAAGATACGAGTTTCTAAAAATTTTCAAGGGAAAGAAGCTTTATGGGATGATTGCTTTTGCTTTTGTTGTTCCAATTATTCTAGTTGCATTGCCAGATTTGCTGGGAGGTGAATATCCAGATTTGGCAAATGACTTTGTTGCATCACAAATGAATTTTATGGTGATAGTTATTGTAATTTCTGCGTCATTTTTTGGAAGCAGCTCTATTGTTTCAGAGTTTCATGACAGGACGGCATATTCTCTGTTACCAAACCCAGTTAATCGAGAATCTATTTGGTTTGGAAAGTTTCTAGCAGCACTGACCATTTCATTTATGATTTCAAGTATATTTTACATGGTAATTGCATTTGGGACCGGGATAGAGTATGAGGAGGTTCCAGTTGAGATTATTTCTTCTTGGGGTTTATCTTTTGTAGTTGTACTAATGATTACAAGTATTTCGTTTTTGTTTAGCTCTATCCTAAAAGGCCCGACAGGAGCTACTGTTGCGATCTTTATTTTATTTATCTTGATTTTCCCAATGGTTGAAGGGATTATCATTACATTTGATGAGAGCAAGCCTTGGTGGCTGCCAAGCTTTCTTGCAAAGGTTACAGAATTTTCAATGTTTACTCCATATCCATCAGACTTGGAACCAGACGAATTACCGCGAGGACCATTTGATCATCACAGGTTCGTTGCATATGTTGATGAGAGCGTGTCCATAATGGTGGGCTATACTATTGCAGCAGGTATTGGTTCAATTTTTATCTTCAAGAAAAAAGAGATGGCGTGATCAATTTTTTTATTCTTTCCAAAAAAATAATATTAAAAGTATGAAGTTATGAAGCGCCGGGAGGGAGACTAGCTAAATTAGTTTGACACT
>JAOTYR010000017.1 GCA_029861785.1 Candidatus Nitrosopumilus sp. | reverse complement strand
TCCGACAGGTCCAATAGGACCTTTAGAGCCTTTTTCTCCCAGTGGACCATTAACACCTTTATCGCCTATTGGACCAATTGGGCCAGTAGAGCCTTTTTCTCCGATTGGACCAGGTGATCCTTTATCGCCCTGCTGTCCTAGGGGTCCAGTTAATCCCTTTGTTCCAATAGGACCTTGCGGACCTTGCATTCCTTTTTCTCCGACAGGTCCAATAGGACCTTTAGAACCTTTTTCTCCCAGTGGACCATTAACACCTTTATCGCCTATTGGACCAATTGGGCCAGTAGAGCCTTTTTCTCCGATTGGACCAGATGGTCCTTGGAGACCTTTTTCCCCTTGAACCCCCACAGGACCAGTTGAACCTTTTCCTCCAGCAGATCCAGTGGGACCGGTTAAGCCTTTATCACCAGAAACTCCTAGAGGACCCTTATCGCCTTTGTCTCCTGGAGGGCCTCGGAGTCCAATTTGACCTTTGTCTCCAGATGGACCTGTTAATCCTTTATCACCTTTATCGCCCATCGGTCCTCTTAAACCGATTTGTCCTTTGTCCCCAATTGTACCAGTAGAACCTTTGTCACCTTTGTCTCCAGAGGGACCGATAATTCCCTTATCACCCTTATCGCCTTTATCCCCAGTTAGTCCTTTGTTTCCTTTTTCGCCTTTATCCCCAGTTAGTCCTTTGTCTCCTGAAGGTCCTTTGTCTCCAGGTGGACCTTTGTCTCCTGAAGGTCCTTTGTCTCCAGTTAGTCCCTTTAGTCCTGAAGGTCCTTTGTCTCCAGGTGAACCAGAGGGGCCTTTGTCACCTTGTTGACCAGAGAGACCTTGTGAACCCTGAGGTCCAGACGGGCCTCTATTACCTTGAGGACCAGGCGCTCCACGAGGGCCAGTTGATCCTTGAATGCCAGAAATGCCTTGTAGATCTACATATTCCTGGGGAATAGTTTTCGAGGTTAGATTAACCTGAGGTTCAGAAATGGGTGAAGGTTCAGGAAAAATAGATTTTTTGTGTTTAATTGGAGTTTCTATAGATACATCAAAAACAGAATACAAGGATGACAGTAGGTCATTTACAACCACCCAGATTTTTTCATAAGTGTAAACAGTTTCAGGAATTGGATTGTCCGTCGAACCCAAGGTCTCTGTAAAGGAACCATTTTTTACTCTAAGGTGATAGCTGCCACTCCACATGGAATCAAAGGTTTTATTTTTAATTTGATCATCTGAAGGTTTATCACTTGAAATGGATATTTTTACTTCGTACACACCAGATTCCCTAAATGGAGCCTGTCCTTCTACTCTTAATTCAGAATACGACACATTCGTTTGTGCGATTCCCAAGTATTTCTATATTTTCAAGTACTTCTACTATCCAACACCACTAGGCACAGTTAAGGATAGTATTTATCTAGATTAAATGTCCATTACCAACTAGTGAGAAAACCATTTCAGAGAAAACCAAAGGAGAAAAAATCTAAGAATAGTGAGAAAAAAGAGATAACAAGTTTAGTTGATGCAGATTATAACCGTAAAAAATTATTCAAAAAGGGAGTCAATTTGATGGCAGATGAAAGACTTGAAGATGCAGTAGAAGTATTTGAGCAAGCATTGAGAATTGATCCTGATAATATTGAAACCTTGATGAAATTAGGATATGCTAGATTTCATTTAGATGATCATTCAGAGTCACTCAAGGTTTATGATAGAATTTTAGACATTGATGTAACAAATCCAGAAGCTTGGAATCTGAAGGGATTAGTTCACTATGAACAAAAAAAATATGCCAAAGCCCTTGATGCTGTTGAAAAGGCAGTAGAGTCAGATCCAATATATGGAATGGCATGGTACAATAGAGGTTGCTATCAATCATTGTTAAATCAAGTTCCAGAAGCATTAGATTCCTTGAAGCGTTCAATTGAAATCGACGTGAAAAATGCTAGAAAATCAATGAGAGATAGAGATTTTCTTAATGTAAGAACTGAAGAAGGTTTTAAAAGAATTGAAGAGGTTGTTGTTTTAGAGTCTATTAGACAGGGTTATCACACTATTGGAGCAATTGTATGGACTACCTATATCGATAGCATAGATGTGGAAAAGGCATTAAGAAAATTAATGAATAAAGGATTGATTGTTCAAAACGAGAAGCGAGATGGGTTACATAGGATACCAGTGTGGGATCTTACTCCAGATGTTGCAAAGAAAATGGGAGAAGAGAAAAAGGGATTATTTGGAATTACAACAAAAAAATTACCAACGCCTGTTAAAAATCTAAAGAGCCTAAGTGAGGCAATTCAGATTGCAAGGGAAGCAATAGAAGAAGAAGATGTTGATAAAGCATTGGATATTTTTGATGAATTTATTGAGACATCCAAATCAGGCAATCAAATGATTGAAAATTTCTTTGATCAACATAGAGAAATTAGATTATGGAAAATTAGACTAAAAGATAGAGGGGTAGATTACATAATAGATCACAAAGAGAAGATGCTAGATCTTTTTGATAATATAGAAAGTACAGTAACAAAAAAACTTAGAGAAGAAGTTGTATAGTTACTCTGCTGATAAATCCCAATAATTTGCGTCTTCCTGTTTTTCAGTAGGTTTTGACAAGCTCTTCCATTCCTTAAATGAGCGAACGTATAGTTTTGCATTTGGAAGTCCCACAGATTTTAACGCATAATATGCTAAGCCAGAAAGAGTCCCCACACTTCCACAATATGTAATAATTTCTGAATCTCTGGAAATTCCTCTGTTATCTAATAGTCTTCTCATATCTTCTTTTGGACGAAGAATTTTGTCCTGTGTTGCTAAAGTACGATATGGAAGACTGATAGCTCCTGGAATATGTTGCTCAAGGAAATTCAATCGCTCACGGTTATCAACCAAAATTACGCCTTCTTTTTCTTTTGCAGATTCCAAGTAACCAGCTGTTGCTAGAATTTCAGGTTTTAGTTTAAGGGAGTGCTCTCTAGATTGAATCTCTGGAACTTTGTTATCATTTTCTAGGCCTAGGGATTTCCACGTGCTAAACGTTGTTTCAAGTAAAGAGACGTCTGTATGGCCAATAAATTCAAGTGTCCATGCAACCCTTGAGGCAAGGGCACCAAAAGTATCATCATATACAACTACAGATGTTTCATCATCAATCCCCATAGAATTTACAAGTTTCACAACTCGTTCAGGACTATCATCAGAAAGTAGATTTGCCAAGGGCAAGTTAATAGCAGATGGAATATGGTTTTTTTTGTAGTCTTCTTCTCGTCTAACATCAATTACTCTGACGCTTTTATCTCTAATTTCAGATCTTAAAGATTCAATATCTGTTGTTGTTTTTACAATCTTCTCTTGGCTCAAGCGGCGCATTCACCTTTACCTGTTTTAGTATGATAACTAGTATCACTTCCATAGTCAGAGTAAAAATCAGAATCTTCAGTTTTTAACGGGGGGGTAGTAAGAGGTGTTAAAACCTTTTTTATGTCCTCTATAGATTTGATTTCTGAATCATCAATTCCATTTGCTACTCTATGAATCCAAGATTTAAGATCGTCTTCTGGTTTTTTATTTTGCTTAAACAATTCAATTATCTTCAATATCACAGAAATTACTCTTTTTGCAGGCACTCTAATGGAACTAATCCCAAGCATTGTTTCGCCATCAGACCTTCCACCTAATTGCATCATATAGTTTGGATACATGTCTTTTTCCAATCTGGCCCCTCCTCCAAAGAATCCAATTGTGGCAATACCGTGTTGTCCACAAGAATTTGGACATCCACTAATTTTAATTGAAGATTCTCGCAAGTCATCATCTTCATCTAATCTTAATTCTAAGAATTTTCTCTGGATTTCTTTTGCAAGTCTATGAGAATTGGTCAACGCCAAATTGCATGAAGTGGTACCTGAACATCCGATAGGTGCAGACATTGTCAAGGAGCCTGATTTTGCAAGACCTGATTTTAATAACTCAGAATATAGACGTGGCAAGTCATCTTCATGAACATATCTTAATGCAATATTTTGCGTAAATCCACATCTTGCTACTCCTTCAGATGAAAAGTCTTGAGTTAATTCAGATAGCATATGTAACTGATTAGAAGTGATATCTCCTGCCTCCAGTGTTATGAACACAGAGTAATAGTCTTTTTGTTTTTGTTTGAAGGCGTTTCCCTTTAGCCATCTGAAATAGCCATCTGAAATAGAAGATATACTTTCATCAGAAATTTTAACAGGTCTTAGAATTTTGTTTGGAGTATCATCTACATTTAATTTTGTAACTACAGATTGTGTTGCCCTTACAATCGCCCTCTCTTTTAATACTAGGTTTTGAAATTTCTCCCATCCCATATCATTTACCAAATAACGCATTCTGTTTCTTGCCAAGTTTTTTCGGTCACCTAATCTATCAAAAATTCTCACTACAGCAATTGAAGTATACAAAAGATCTTCCTCTGGAGTAAATTCTTCTAACTGATGTCCCACAAAAGATCTGTTTCCCAGTCCTCCACCTAGGAATATCTTAAATCCTTTCTGAGCAGAACCATCTTGTTGTCTGATTTGAGGAATTAATCCAACGTCAACCATTCTTACCATACCATGTTTTTCACAGCATGTAAAATTAAATTTGAATTTTCTTGGTAAGTTTTGAGCCATTGGATTTCTTAAAAAGAATCTTGCTGTTGCTAAAGCATATGGTGTTGAGTCAAATTCTTCATTTGGACACACTCCCGAAAGTGGACTGCACATGACATTCCTTACTGAATTTCCGCAAGCTTCTCGTGATGTAAGACCAACCTCTGCGAGTCCTCTAAAAATTTCTGAAACATCTTCAAGAACTACCCAATGTAATTGGATATTTTCTCTTGTAGAAAAATGTGCACTCCCAATAGAAAACTGTTCACTTAGTTGAGATAATTTTTCAAGTTGGTGAGGATAAACTTCTCCTGCTGGGAATTTTACTCGAACCATTGCATAGTCATCAGCTAATCTTGTACCATAAGCACCATGTTGCAATCTAAAGCGCCTAAAACTATCTGCATCATATTTTCCTTGACGGTATAGTTTGACCATATTTGCAAAATAATCAGGCTCTTGGGATCTTGCCCAATTTATTTTTCCTTTCCTTGATTTTGGCCTGGATTGCATTATTTTTGGTGTCAATACAATCACTGTCGTTGATATTCGGTTATAAATTTTTTATATAGGAAATTATTGTATAAATAATTCCAACGTAATACACAACCTTCAACATTAAAAAATAATTCAAAACAAGAGCCAAGTTAGGACATACTAAGTTTCAAAAATATGTGCGAAAGTATTAATGTCAATTAAAAAATCAGGTGTATCATGCAAGAGGCCACAGTTGCACAAAAAACAGAAAAAATATTCAAAGATGTCAGAGAAGTAGACATCACTCGTGCAATTGCTAATGAATTTCATGAAGTCTTAATAGATAGAGCAGAATCAGACGTTATCATTATTGGTGCAGGGCCTGCCGGATTAACTGCCAGTAGAGAGCTTTCAAACATGGGTTTCAAAGTTTTGGTGATTGAGCAGAATAATTATTTAGGCGGAGGTTATTGGTTAGGAGGCTACATGATGAACCCAGTTACCGTCAGAGAGCCTGCTCAGAAGATTTGGGATGAGTTAGGAATACCATACAAAAAAGTCATGGAAGGATTATACCTCACCCCTGGACCTCATGCAGTTTCAAAATTAATTGCTGGTGCTTGTGATGCAGGTGTAAAATTTCTTAATCTAACAAAATTTGATGACCTTGTTTTAAAAAATGGACGAGTGGCAGGAATAGTCGTCAATTGGATGCCAGTATCTGCCTTGCCTAGAAACATCACATGTGTTGATCCGGTTGCATTTGAAGCAAAAATAATAATTGATGCATCCGGACATGACTCAGTTGCAGTAAAAAGACTAGTAGATAGAGGTCTAGTTGATTGGAAAGGAATGAATCCAATGTTCGTAAATGAAGGAGAGGAACATGTTGTTGAAAAAACAGGCGAAGTTTATCCAGGATTAATTGCAGCAGGAATGTCAGTTACAGAAACTCACGGTTTAGCAAGAATGGGACCAACATTTGGGTCAATGCTTTTTTCAGGTAAGAAAGCAGCAGATATTGCGGCTGAAAAAATAAAAGAGTTAGAAAGATAACTGATTACAAGTAAAACAAATTATTGAAAATTTCAAAAATTATATTATATGATGAACCTGCAGTTCCAGAAATTCAAATAAAGGAGTTAGTAAATTTTTTACAAAAGATTTTTCCAGTAAAAGTAGAAACAAGAGAAACCATTTTAAAATTTGCATCTAAAGACATTGCCTATAATATCGCCCAATGTAAAATATTTAATTTAAGAAAAGATTTTGAAATTCATACTCCTACGAATGAAGAAGTTTCTTTTGAGGAATTAAATTTTCGTGATACCACAAAAACTGAAAATATTATCATGTATGATGGATTTCAGCTCCAAAAGATATTATCAAATTTAATTTCTGAAAAAGAACATATAGATGAAATTTTTCATGTTTTTTTTACCAACAAGTTGACATGCACATATGATTATAACGATTATAGATATCATGGAAGATCTTTGATAGGCTCAAATCCATCAATAATCTCTACTACTGGGATAATTGAAGCTCCTGCAAAACCAAAAGAATACTATTACGATTTAATGACAAATTATACTCAAGGAGTTAATGTGGATAAAATTAAACAAAAATACAAAGGAGCATATTTGGAATATAATGACTCTAAATTATCAAAAATTATAGAGGGTTATCTATTGCAAGCAATTTTTTATTATGAAACAGGAGAGCCGTTTTGTAAGAATTTAGAGTGTAGATTATTTAATGCACATTGGCAAAAGGATCTTTTGTATTCGCAGTTAAAAGTAAGGAATCTGTGTGATAGACATCAAGGTGTTTTGAAAAATATTATATCAAATTAAATTGAGATTCTAAAAAATTCAAAGAAAAAGCTATTTCATTAATAATGTCATAGGAGTCCATATTTGAACAGATTTTTCTTCTTGTTGAAAATCATCAATTTCTATCTTGTCTGTGCATTTCTTCATGCTTTTTTTAATCAAACACTCACTCAGGGCTTGAGTATACAGTTTTTTTTGTTCCAGCTTAAAGGCATTTTCTTTCTCTAATTCACGGTTAGGATTTACACTCATTAGATGGTATGTATATTCTGTGGTTTCAATATCTAATAACAGATTAGAAAATAGAGCTTTCTCTACTGTTAGAACATCATCCAAAAACCATTGTTTCTCAAAACCTCCCATATTATGCCCAACTACAATAATGTCTGCATTTTCAAATTCTTTTATTACTTTGAATTGAATTGATAAAACTTTGGTAAAAGTATCCCAATGAGTCAAAGATACATGAATATCTTCCAAATATTTCTCATCGTTTACTAAATGACTCATACCATCTGTTTTTAGAACTTTAATTGGAGCAAAATCAGGTTTTTGAGAGATTGCACCTTCAGGAAAAATATAAACTTCAAACCCATTTGGAGGTAATTCTCCTTCTTGGTTTGGTAATTCGATCGTAAGATTGGTAACCTCGCCAAGATGTACTATTTTTTTGCTATCAGGATTATCTAATTTGATGGATTCAAGTAAGGAGGTTTTTGTAAATCCATTAGGATATGCTTTTACTATTTGGATTACTTCCGCGTCATTGATTTTGTTATAAGACATGTTGTAACCCATTATGCCTGAAGCTGATCGTAGATTTCCATCAGATGTCACCGGATGGTTTAAGCTAAGTGAATGTCCTATTTCATGTAAAGTAATTCTATTAATTGTTTGGTAATCAAATTGTTTATGATTTCCATTTTTTATAATGTCTTGAAATTGTTCAGGAGTAATTGTATTCCAAAAATTCTGATCTTTTTTTGCCATATTCTTTATGGTACTTTGATAATCATCAGTGTAAATAGTTACATTTGCTACAGGTGTTAAAGGATGACTAAATCCTGCAACACCAGAAAGTTGGAATGCGGTAGGATCAGGAGTATCGACAAAATTTACATAGCCATCACAAACAGATTGGTTTTTTGGGTGAATATGCATTGTCATATCCCAAACAAATGGATTATTTGTTACTTCGACTATTCGATCATGCCAAATTTTGATTGCATTGGCTGCAATGTGATTAAATGCTGGATTTTCACTGTTATTGGTAACACAGTAATCGATGCGAGTATCATTAAAAACCAACATTCTATTTCCAGTATATCTTTGAAAATCTAAATATTCCTGAGTTTCAGAATTTGAATATCCTAAAGCTTGTTGATCTAGTATAAATGCTACAAAAACTAATGAAAATATAATAATTGCAAATCTTAACATTTTTCTAAAGTTTGCATCGGATCTTTTCATAAAAGAATTACTACTTTTCAAGTAGAACCCATCCTTCTTTTACTAAATTTTGCGACAATATTTGCATGACCAATATTTTAAATTTTGAGTAAAAGATCCAAAGTCAAACCAAGATGAGCTGGATATTCGGAAATTCTTACAAGTTGAGAAAAAGTAGGGATTCCAAGTCTAATTAAAATCGAATTATGGAGAGCAAAACTTGATTTCCGCTAAACCAATTTTTCTGCCCCAAAAAACAAAAAGGACAAAATTTCACATATAGATCGATCCCAAACTCCTATAAAATTCAGCGATAATGGATCAAGTCTATCACTTAAATTAATGAATTTTACAAAGGATTTTCATGATGGCAGCCGATTCAGGGGTAAGTGTTCTTGAAAATGAAGATAAATCACCAAAAATACCTGAAAAAAAGAAGACAGAATTTGATGTCGTTATTATTGGTGCCGGACCGTCTGGATATACTGCTGGGATATACTGTTCAAGAGCAGGGTATGACACTTTGATATTATCTGGGATTTTACCTGGAGGACAGCTAGTAAATACCACAGAAGTTGAAAATTATCCTGGTTTTGAAAAGGGAATAATGGGTCCCGATTTAATGATAGAAATGCGCAAACAAACACAACGCATGGGTACAACAATCATTGATGATGAAGCAGTAGATGTTGATTTTAGAAGCAGTACTTTCAAAATTCTAACAGGTTCTGAAGAATATGAGGGAAGAGCTGTTATCATTGCCACAGGTGCAAATCCACGGAAACTAGGATTAGAAGGCGAGAAAACCTTTGCAGGAAAGGGAGTCTCATACTGTGCCACTTGTGATGGGCCATTTTTTAGAAATCAAGAATTGATTGTTGTTGGTGGTGGAGATTCTGCAATAGAAGAGGCCACGTTTCTTACAAAATTTGCAACTAGAGTGCATTTAGTACATAGAAGAAAGGAACTGAGGGCAAGTAAAGTCATGCAAGAAAGAGCATTTAATAATGAAAAAATAAAATTCCATTGGGACTCAGAGGTGATAAATATCAAAGGTGACCAAAAGATGCAGCAAGCAGTGATAAAAAATATTAAAACAAATGAAGAGACAGCCCTTGATGTAGGAGGCCTTTTTGTAGCCATTGGACATCAACCAAACACAAAGCTTTTCAAAAATCAAATAGATTTAGATGATGAAGATTATATCATTTTAAAAAATAAAACACAGACAAACATTGAAGGGGTTTTTGCAGCTGGAGACGTTCATGATAGGACTTACAGGCAAGCAATAACTGCTGCAGGTTTTGGTTGTATGGCAGCCATAGATGTTGATAAATATCTGACAGAGAATTCGTAGATATTATAATAAATTCAAACTCTTTATTGGGAAATTGACATTAAAAATCATGGATTCTAAACAAAATACTGGCGAGCTTAGCGAAAAATTAGCAAGTTTTGGAGCAGAATTATCAAAAATCCAATATGATTTTAAAATTAAAAACACGACATCGGAAAAATATTGGTCAAAAAGAATTAAAGAATTTAATAATTACCACCAAAAAGTTGTCGAGTATTTCACTCAGGTTTATTCCTTAATGGGTTTGGCCAATGAAGAGCAAGCAGGGTTATTTCTTTTGAAATTAAGTAAACTCAAGCGATTCGGAGTCAAGCTATCAGAAAGTATGAAAAAAATACAACAAAACCCCTCAGCGATGAACATGAAGGATACTCCACAGAGTAAATGGAGTATAGAATTAAGGGAGGGATTAATTAAATCTAATCAAGATTGTTTGAATCATGAAAAACACATGAATGTTTTTTTTAGAGATTTTTATGAAAAAAATTTAAAAACAAAATAAAAGTCAGTTTAATCTCAATAAGCTAATTCTGACATGTACTCTGCATCTTTTAAGCACATGTCAAATTCTTCTGCAGATATCACTTTTTGCTCATCATAAACGCTTTTGAATTTTCTTCCATCGTCGGCAAATATTCCAACAACACATCCATTTCCTTCTATAGGATATTTTTTCATGCAAGCATAAACTGCAGCAGATGAGGGACTAATCAACAATTTGTCTTTCTCAAATACTTCCTTTACAACTGAAAATGCTTCTTTGTTATCAACAGATACCCAATCATCAACTACATCTTCTCGTTTCAAAAATAAATCAGGTTTTGCAGATTCTTCAAAATTTCGCCAGCCCTGAATCAGATGGTTTTGTTGTGGCTGGCATCCAATGATCTTTATATTTGGATTTTTTTCTTTAAGATAAGTTCCAATACCGGTAATAGTTCCTCCCGTACCAACACCAGTAAAGAAATGAGTTACCTTCCCATTGGTTTGTTTCCAAATTTCAGGTCCGGTTCCCACATAATGCCCTTTAAAATTAGCCTCATTAGCATATTGGTTTGGAGAATAATATGTATCAGGTCTTGATGATGCAATTGATGTAGCAAGAGCAATACTTTGGTCGGTTCCAGCTCCCACTTTGGGACACAAATCATCACTAGTTTCAAAGACTTTGGCTCCTAGATTTCGAATGATTTCCTTGGTTTCATTACTGACTTTTTCTGGAATAACAATTTCAACTTTATACCCTAATAGATTGGCAATTCCGGTTAATGCAATTCCCGTATTACCAGAAGTGGGTTCAATTATGATGCTTTTACCTTTTTTTAGAATTCCTTTTTCCTCACCGTCTTTTATCATCCAATAGGCAGCCCGGTCTTTTACAGACCCAAAAGGATTATGGCCTTCAAGTTTTGCAAAATATTCAATATCGTCATTTGTAAGTGAATCTAATTTTACCAAAGGAGTGTTTCCAACTCGGTTTAAGGTGTCACTATCAGTAACAGCTTTAGTCGCCATGGTTATTTCACCTTTTTTATTTGAAAGGTAATGGTATTTCCATTTTTACTTAAGTCTAAAAGTTCATGCCCGTTCCTTGTAACCCATCTTGAAATATCATCTTCGGCTGCAGGATCGTCGGCAGATACTACTAATGTTTCACCCACCTGCATTTTTTCGATTTCAATTTTTGTTCTAAAAACTGGTTCAGGACAGAACAGACCAGTAGCATCAAGTTTTTTTTCATTTGATTCAGACATAGATATACTGATTCATAATACATGTTGTGGCATATTAAAATCTATTTCAGATTAGCTAATCCTACTTTTGTAAAATCATGTTCTAACGAAAAAGATCATCATTTTCTGCTCGAATTAACCGCTTGAATGAGGAAATTTCTTTTTTGAATTTATAGTCTCGAATAACTACTACAGGACAGTTGGAAGTTTTTTTCATTACTAATTCTGCAGCACCAGAAATTTCATCAGCTATGGCAATTTCTGTAACACGTAATATCTTTCCAAAAGTATCAAAAGTTCCAGAATAATCCAGAAGTGGATTAAGACCATAGACACCAATAGCAATATTAGTTTGGCCAACTCTAAATGGACGACCAAATGTATCAGCTATTATTACAGCAATCTTTTTTCCACACATTTTTTGTATTTGCTTACAAATTATTTCTGCAGAATAATCAGAATTTCTTGGAAGTAAAGTTGCAAACCCATTTTTGACATTACTTTCATCGATACCTGCATTTGCACATATGAACCCATTTTTAGTTTCCACAATAATTATTCCTTTTTCCATCCTAACAATTTTTTTTGATTCTGCAAGAATTAATTCAACTATGCAGGGATTTTTTTTGTATTCAGAACTAATGCCTTGAGCAAGTAAAGAAGGTTTAACGGTTGATAGATCCACAATCTGACCTTCCTGTTTAGAGATTATTTTTTGTGCAATAACTAGAATGTCATCATCACATAATTCAACTAATTCTACGATTAGTTCTGATAGATCATCGTTAAATTCAATTTCTTTTTCAATTAGAACCGGGATTACTTGCAAGGATAATAGTTCTTAAATTGACAGTAAAATATTGTTTATGCTGGAGTAGGAGTCTTTAGCTCAATCTTATAATGCTTGTTTATAATATCTAAGATTTTAGAAAGGTCTTTTTCTTCTAAGGTAGTAGTTGCCAAGTCTTTGACAATATCTTGTGCTCTAAAGGCAATGCCCAAGCCACAAACATCAAACAACTTGACATCGTTGGCTCCATCTACTACACAAGCTATGTTTTCTTTTTCTTCATTCCATTCTGTAATTTTTATTTTTGCGGATCTTGACTTATCAGAATCTACATTAATTTTTACACCATCTAACTTTCCATCCTTGAAGAGAAGTTCGTTGGAAAACACATAATCTAATCCAAGTTCCTCTTTCAATCTATCAGTCATTATTGTAAAACCTCCAGATACTGCCATTAACTTCCACCCTGCAGCCTTTAGAATTCTGCATGCGTCTTTAGCTCCAGTCATAACAGGTAATTCACTGGCCACTTTTTGGCATGTTTTATAATCAAGACCCTTTAGGGCATCAACTCTAGTTCTAAGTCCATCTTCCCAATTAATTACACCTTGAATGCCTTTTTTGGTGATTTCCCAAATTTCATTTTCTTTTCCTAGTTTTTCGGCAAGAATGGGCAAATATTCTGCATCATAAAGAACTCCTTCAACATCAAAAATTACAAGCAATTAATCTCTTATATCCAAACAAAAATCTAATTATATAAAAGTACTACAAAAATATTACTTTAAAACTAACTTGTTCATTATTAATGCATGAATTTTGTATCGTTTAAAGGATTGAATTCTGTACCGATTAAAAAGTTACGATTTGAAAATCTTCAATATACTTATCTTAAACAAAAACCAGGGAATTAGTTGGTAGACAAATTAACATGTACAGAGTGTGGAAGTAATTTAAGTTCTAATCTTAGTTTTTGCCCAAACTGCAAATGTAATGTAGAATCAAATGAATCAAAGAAACCAAACGGTTTTAAGAAAATCACACAGTCAAATGCCTATGGAGTATTACTTGTCATCATTGGAATAATGATACTTTTTGGAGGACAATGGTATCACTATCTTCTATCAATAGTTGCCATTGTATTAGGAATTCACACATTTTACAAAAATTTCAAAAAGAAAAATCACGAAAAGACCAGACAATTCTAAAGTGTTAACGAGTTTATCGACTGTCAGTAAAAATGGCATCCCCCCTTTCACGCCTAGAAAATGCCCATAACTAAAATACCAACTACATTTTCTTTGTTGATTTTTTTCTTAATTCTTTTAAAAAATCAATCCGTGTTTGTACATACTATTGTGCTTCCCCAAAGGAATTAAAATTAAAGCAATGACAACTCGTTGTTGTTCTCTCTCCCCCCTCCAATACTTGGGACATGTAAAAAAATTGCTATTAGAGATATAGTGATTATTGTACTTTAAACTGCTTTTAAGGAGTAATGGGTTTTAAATAAAAAAAACGCTAGTAATAAATCGAGGAGCAGATTTAGAAAAATATGAGCGATGAACTTGAACGAAAATATGAAGTCGAAATAAAAGCAACTGAAGAAAAACAAAAACTATCAAAAGAACTCAAGGCAGAACTTCAAGAATCAGGAATGATGGACGAAAAAGGTAAATTAAAACTCAAAGGAGTTAGTCCTAAAATGCTCAAAAGGATGAAGCAAGAATACGTAGATTGCCCAGTGTTGAAAGACAACACTCAATTCATTCAGTGTTTCGTATGTCCCAATTTTCAAAGTAGAGTTATGGGCAAAGTTTTTTGTAAAGGCGATCCTTTAAACTAGAATCCAACGGAATTGCTAATTACAATAAACAATTTGTCACGAAACGCTCATTAGTAAAAATACTTCTTGAAAATTTGATTTGGGAAGAGAAAGTGTTGGAATTTCAGTATCCAAAAAAGAAGATTTTAGTGAATGGTATACTCAAGTTGTACTAAAAGCAAAATTAGCAGATTATGCTCCCGTTAAGGGATTAATCGTATTAAGACCAGATGGTTATTCTATATGGGAATCTCTTAAAAGTACATTTGATAAAAAATTTGCACAGAATGGAATAAGAAATGGTTTTCTTCCTGTTTTAATTCCTGAATCTCTATTAGGAAAAGAAAAAAAACATTTTGCCGGTTTTAATCCAGAAGTGTTTTGGGTAACTCATTCAGGGGATAATGAAGTTGGAGATAGACTTGCCCTCAGACCAACTTCAGAGACTTTAGCATACACACTTTATGCAAAATGGATAAAAAGTTGGAGAGATTTGCCATTAAAAATAAATTTTTGGAACACAGCGCTCAGAGCAGAAATTAAAGCAACCAAGCCTTTTCTTAGAACTTCTGAATTTTTATGGCAAGAAGGGCATACAGTACATTCTACCGAAGAAGAAGCAAGAGAAGAAGTGAAAAAAATTCTAGAAATTTATAAAAATACTGTAGAGGAAGAACTTGCTATACCGGTAGTTATTGGAAAGAAAAGTGAAAAAGAAAAATTTGTCGGAGCAGTTTATACTACAACGATGGAATCTATAATGCCTGATGGCAAGGCATTGCAAATGGGAACTTCGCATTTCCTAGGGCAGAATTTTTCAAAGCCTTTTGAAGTAAAATTTGCTGATCGAGATAATGTAGAGCACTTTGCATGGCAAACATCCTGGGGGGTATCATGGAGATTAATCGGAGCTATGATTATGGTGCATGGAGATGATAAGGGATTGGTATTACCTCCAAAAGTTGCACCTATTCAAGTAGTCATCGTCCCAATTTACAATTCTGATGAAGATAAATTACGAGTAATGCAAAAAGTTGAAGGGATTAAAGAAGAATTAGAATCAACATCAATTCGAGTACATATTGATGATAGAAATGAATTATCTCCAGGATACAAATTTAATGATTGGGAAATGAAAGGAGTTCCATTAAGAATTGAAATAGGTCCAAAAGACATCCAGCAACAAAAAGTAGTTTTGGCAAAACGATACAATAAAGAAAAAATAGATTTGATTTTAAAAGATATTGAAAAAGTTGATTTGATTTTAAAAGAAATTCAAAAAAATATGCTAAAAAATGCTAGAGAGCAAGCAGAGAGGAATACAATAGAGATTTCAGAATATACAGAGTTTAAAGAAAAAATGGAAAAAGGAGGTTTTTTCAATGCGGCATGGTGTGGAAAACAAGTATGTGAGGATAAAATTAAAGAAGAGACAGGAGCAGATATTCGAGTAATTCCTTTTGATAGAGAAAAAAGATACAGTAAATGCATTTATTGTAAGGAACCAAGTAGTATGATACCCATATTTGCACGAGGGTATTAAAATTTCAAAATTATAATATAGATTATTTAAAAAACAATGAATACAACATGACAGATCTCTACAGATTGCTCCCAGAAGAAATGGAAGAAATGATAATAGAACTAGGACAGCCGCGCTATAGAGCTGACCAAATTTTATACGCTTTGTATTATAAATTTCCCAAAAGCATTTCTGAGATAAAACAACTTCCTTCCATTTTCAGAGAAACACTTGTAGAGAAAGGATTCGCAATTGGATCAACCAAAGAAGTGCATAGAGTAGTAAGTAAAGACGGAGAAACTACCAAGTTGTTGCTTAATCTGCAAGATGAGACTCCCGTTGAATCGGTGTTAATGCAGTATCCGCCCAAAAAGATGTTTGGGCATCCAAGGTCTACTATTTGTGTTTCAACACAGGTAGGTTGTGCAATGGGATGTGTGTTTTGTGCTACAGGACAAATGGGTTTTGAACGTAACATGAAAGCAGAAGAAATAGTAGGTCAAGTCATCCATTTTGCAAAGATTCTTTCAGACAAAAAACAACATGTTACAAATATCGTATTTATGGGGATGGGAGAGCCCCTTGCAAATTATTCTGAAACAATTAGAGCCATTCAGTTATTGACTCATCCACGAGGTTTTGGATTAGGGCAAAGAAATATAACAATTTCCACCATTGGAATTATTTCTGCCATAGATAAGTTATCTGAGGAAAATTTGCAGGTTGGGCTTGCAATATCGCTTCATGCACCTAATGATAAGTTAAGACAGTGGTTGGTCCCAACTGCAGGAAAAGAATCAGTGAAGGAATTGATCGATGCAGGAAAAAGATTTTTTTTGAAGACAGGTAGAAGGGTGACCTTTGAGTATGCTTTGATAAAAGGGGTGAATGATTCTATAAAAATTGCAGAGGAGCTTGCTTTGCTTTTGAGAAATAATGGCTCACATGTTAATATCATACCTCTAAATCCAACTGCCGGGGAGCTTAAACGACCTTCAAGAAACAATGTAATTGAATTTGAAAGAATTCTTTACAATAGCGGAATCAATTGTACAGTCAGAGTAGAAAAAGGAACTGAGATATCGGCAGCATGTGGACAATTACGGACAGATGTTTTGAGCAAGTATAATAATGAACGAAATTAACTTGTACAATAATGACTGCAATTTCTGAACAAGATCAGAAAAAACCATTGCTAGAACAGTTTAAGGAAACAAGAAACAGAACCCTTGAACTAGTAAAGACTCTAGAAAAAGATGATTTTATAGTTCAAACCGCTTTTTACATGAGCCCTCCAAAATGGCATATAGGCCATGTTAGTTGGATTTATGAGGCTATTTTGAGTAAATTGGATAATAATTACGAATTTTTTTCAAAAGAATTTACAGAGTATCTTAATTCCTATTATCAACAATTTGGAGTTCCACAAGATAAAGGATCGAGAGGAGTAATTTCAAGACCCACAGTTGACCAAATTTTTCAATATTTTAACAACATCAATCAAAGAGTAGAAAATTTTATAGAATCAAAAGACCTTAGTGATGAGGATATTAGATTAATTACCATAGGGTTTCATCATGAATGTCAACATCAGGAATTATTAGTTTATGATGTGCAACATCTATTAGCAGATCAATATAGACCTGTAAAAAAAAATGAAAGACCGAAAGCGGTAGAAGTTGAAACAAAAACAATAGACATCAAAGGTGGTATTTACAATATGGGTTACAATGGGGAAAATTATTGTTATGATATTGAATTGCCCGAACATAAAATATATCTTAATGATTACAAAATAGAGACTTTTCCTGTTACCAACAGGCAATATCTAGAATTTATGGATGATGGAGGGTATGAAACATACAAGTATTGGCTTTCAGATGGTTGGGAAAAATTGAAAAAAGATCAATGGAATGCTCCAATGTATTGGGAAAAAATTGATGGGCAGTGGATGATTCGTGATTTCATTGGACTGCGAAAAATGAACTCAAATGAGCCAGTTTGCCATGTTAGTTACTATGAAGCAGATGCTTATTGCAAATGGGCAGGAAAAAGATTACCCACAGAGGCAGAATGGGAAAAAGCTGCATGTTGGAATGAAAAGAGCCAGAAGAAAACAATCTTTCCTTGGGGCGATGATCAACCAACTGAGCAAAGAGCTAATTT
This sequence comes from Candidatus Nitrosopumilus sp., assembly GCA_029861785.1. Lineage (GTDB taxonomy): Archaea > Thermoproteota > Nitrososphaeria > Nitrososphaerales > Nitrosopumilaceae > Nitrosomaritimum. Next base: position 840 of record JAOTYR010000017.1, on the reverse strand, counting down.
GTTAGAAAGTCATCTATGGGGATGCACAGAGATTGGGGCATATCCAGAAGGGGTAAGTCATCATGGTTGCCATCAGATGATAGGAGATATTTGGGAATGGACATCATCAGAATTTATTGGATATCCAGGATTCAAAACAGGTTTTGATGAATATAATGATAAATGGTTTGCAAATCAAAAGGTTTTGAGAGGAGGATCATTTGGAACTCCAAAAATGTCTATTAGAGGAAGTTATAGAAATTTCTTTAGATTAGACGAGAGATGGTTGTTTTCAGGTTTTCGTTGTGCAGAAAACCCTTAGTTATTTTTTTGCTACCAGAGTTAACGAATAGTGTTTTTTAGGATCAACCCAAATTTTTTTTATTGTAAAATTAGTTTTATTCATAAATTCTTTAATTTGAGAAATTTTATATTTATGAGAATATTCAGTGTGAATTAATTCTTCTTGTTTTAACTTTAATGAAAGGTTTGCCTTGGAAATAATTATGGATTGATTAACAAGTGATTTTAGGTACATTTCTACTCTTTGATCTTTTTCATTATATTTTGCAACATGTTCAAAATTATTTAAGATGAAATCTGCATCTAATTCATCATTAATCCTAGATAGCATATTGAGATTAAATTTTGCCGTTACTCCTTGCGAATCATCATATGCATCTTCTAATATTTTTTTATTCTTAACCAAATCCAAACCAATTAAAAAAAGATCTTCTTTTTTCATTATAGAATTTATTTTTTCTAAAAAGTTTTTACCTTCTACGGGGGTAAAATTTCCAAAGCTTGAACCTAAAAAGATTATTAGATTTTTTTTATCATCATATTGTTCGATAATTCTAG
>JAOTYR010000001.1 GCA_029861785.1 Candidatus Nitrosopumilus sp. | reverse complement strand
CGTCTCTTCTTCTGGACCTATTCCTACCTTAAACATCATGTTAAATTTCTTAGTATTTTCGAAATCACCTTTGCATCTGGGACATTTAATGCCATTTTCCCTAACAGCATTATCAAACTCTTCTAAATCTGCACTCTCAGGAATCTCTATTTCAGAAACCTCAGCTATAGTTCTATCAGCTCTAAATGTTGCTTTACAATCTTTACATTTAATGATCGGATCTGCAAAGCTCCCTAAATGTCCTGACGCTTCAAAAACTGACTTTGACATTATTTGTGATCCATCTATCTCAAGCATTCCGTCTCTTCTTACCAATTCTCTTCTCCATAATTCAAGAAACTTATTTTTCAATCCTACACCAGATGGACCATATTCCCAAAATCCAGCTTGCGCGTCTCCATAAACCTCACAACTTGGAAAATAAAATCCTCGTTCAAGTGCCAATTTCATTACATCTTCATAATTCATTTAATCACTCTCCAATTCTTTAGGTTAGCTCCTTTACAATACGAATATTTTCAAAGTCATCTCTAATATCATCTATAGGAGTTTCTAATATTATTGGAATGTTCTTCTTTGTTATCAATTTAATTATTGTAGCCATTCCTTTTTCTCCGATATTCCCTAAACCAATATGATAATGTCTATCAAGATTACAACCTATTTCTCCTTTAGCATCATTAAGATGTACAACTTTTAGGTTTTCCATTCCAACATATTTTTCAAATTCCTGAAAAGTTTCTTTTACACTTTTTTCGGTCCTTAAATCATAACCTGAAACAAATGCATGACATGTGTCAAAACATACACCAAATTTCTTCACTGGTTTTAACTGTCTAAAAATTTCACCTAATTGAGCAAAATCTGATCCAACTGAATTTTTCTGTCCTGCTGTATTTTCCAATAAAATCATTACATCATTTTTTACTTGACCAGCTTTTGTTAATCCTTTTACTAGTCGTTTTATCCCTACTTCTTCGCCAGTTCCTAAGTGACTACCCAGATGAGTCACAAGGTACGGTATACCTAACTTTCCACATCTTTGAACCTCCTCAATTAATGAATTTACTGATTTTTGAAATCCCTCTTCTTTAGGAGATGAAAGATTTGGTAAATATGGCATATGAGCACAGGTGGCAAATCTATCAATTTGACTATTCTTTAGCTTCTCTTTGAAATTTTTAATGTCAAAATCTGCCAATTCCTTTGCATGCCACCCTCGTGGATTTCGGGTAAAAATCTGAAAAGCTGAGCATTTTCTTTCAATTGCATTATCTATTGCCTTGTCTATTGAACCTGAAATTGAAACATGACATCCAATCTGCATATTGAAGGATCTCAATCAAACATTATTTAAATCAGCAAATAACCTAAAACAGAAATCAGATTTTTAAGTCTATGTTATTAATCATAATTCATGATTACTCTAGGAAAAGATGAAATTGCAAAATATCCATTCTTAGCAGATGCAGGTCAATATCTAAAAGATAAGGGTTTTACTCTTCAACAATTTGGAATTGATCCTGATCTAAAATTATCAATAGATAAAGCTTTCAACAGAGTTCAAGTTTCTACTGAGGGAAAAATATACAAATCTGACTTGATAGATGGTGAAGCTTCAAAAGACTTTGTCCTTGAAAGAGAAGTTTTTTCTTTTCTCTTAGCAATTGTTTTGCTAAAATTAACTGGAATGACTACCTTAATCAAAAGATTTGCTCTTGCAGAAGCTAGACGTGCAGAAAAATATCTTGAAAAAGATCTTGCAAATATTTCTGATGGGTCAAAAAAAGAATTAGCAATCAGAATTATTGACGATTTATTTTCTATTCAAATTAAAGAACAGAATAATCATTTTATAATTCCAGTTTCTAATTACCTCCAACATTCTATTAATTTCCATGAAAGAGAATGGAAGTTAATCAATCGACACGTAGAAAAGGGGTTTGTTTTTCTTACTCCACATGAAACGGTTAGATTAATAAGAAAAGAATTAGGTAACTATATTACTACAAAAATTTTTAATGCAAAAACTCCCACTATGATTTCAGGATTTGAAGAGCCAGTTGATAAATTGATTTCATTATCTAAAAAATTTGTAACTCACACAATTACTACCGGCGAATATCCTCCTTGTATTAAACACGCTATTGAAGTTCTAGAAAGAGGCGAGAATCTTCCACATTCTGGACGATTCATGTTAGCCACCTTTCTTTTAGCCAGAAATCAATCAGTTCAACAAATAGCTCCATTATTCAAGAATGCACCTGATTACAATGAACGAGTTACATTATATCAGTTAAATCACCTTGCAGGAACATCAGGAAGTGGTACTCAATACTCTTGCCCATCTTGTGAAAAATTAAAGACTCAAAATCTATGTTTTGCTATTCCTGAATGTGATAATATCTTTAACCCTCTTCAATTTGGAAAAAGGAGAAAGTAATGAGAGCAAAAGAAATAAAATTTTTAGAAGAATCCTTCAAAAAATATTATTTTGATCACTTTGATCTTATTCATGTACCTAAACGTACATCTGAACGGGAATTTGGATTTCAAAAATTTAATTCTGGCATGATTCGACATATGTCATTAAAAGACAATAAAGAATTACACTTACTACTTATGCAGAACATTCCTTCTGATATTTATTGTTCCAATGCTTATTACTCATTTCCAAACCTACCTATGAATGAAAAAGATTGGAAAGAAGCAGATCTTATTTTTGATATTGATGCTAAAGACCTTCACTTGGAATGTAGAAGTAACCATTGTGTTACAAAGTGTAATGAATGTAATGAAGTATCAAAATTAAGTGATTATTGTCCAAAATGTAATTCTTCAAAAATTAACATCAAATCTTTACCATGCAAAACCTGTATTGAAGAATCCAAAAAAGAAGTTTTTAAACTATCAAATATTTTAATAGAAGATTTAGGTGTAGAGAAAAAAAACATTCAAGTATATTTTTCCGGAAATGAAGGATTTCATGTTTATGTTTATGAATCTCAATTTCAACAACTTGGTTCAAGAGAAAGAGCAGAATTAGTAGACTATCTGATGTTTAAGGGTACTATACCAGAAACCTTCGGAATGAAAAAATTAAAACCAAACCGATCATTATTTCCTGAAATTGAAGACAAAGGTTGGCGTGGAAGATTTTCTAAAGAAATTTTTGGGTTAAAATCAAAAAGATCAAAAATTGTCTCTGAATTAATTTCAGAGGGATATTCAAGTTTTCAAAAAAAATTAATAGATATTTCCACCACAATTGGAGCACAAATTGATCCTAATGTTACTATGGATATTCATAGAATCTTTAGACTTCCTGGTTCATTGAATAGCAAAAGTGGGCTAACAAAAATTTTGTGTAGGGATATTCAAAAATTTGACCCGTATTTGGAATCTTCTTTTTTAGATGAAAATACTGTAGAAATCATGGCAAATTGTCCAATTGAATTTAAAATAAAAAACAAGAAATTTGGTCCTTTTGACAATGAAAATACCACAGTTCCAACTTACACTGCTGTGTACATGATCTGTAAAAATTTAGCAACAATATCTTAGATTTCTTAAATTTTAGAAAATTAAAGCAGAAAATTTGATTTTTTACTCACTTATTTTGGAAAAATAATGATAAGAATTAGTTTATTCTGGTAAGACATTAATTTACCAAACCATAACAAAGTTTGATTTTGTATAGCGCCACTACTGATAAACAAGCTCCACCTCCTGATGCTGGGAAATACATTCGGTTAGGGATTTTAGCAATTATTGTAATTGCAATTGTCGCCATTGTAGGAAATCAGGGAGTAATACTTTCAATGAATTTCACTGAATTTGGAGAAAAATTTACCAAACCTCTTTACTATTCTCTTGTATCAGCTATGATTCTTTCAACCATAGCACTTGTAAGAGTAAATATAGCATCTAGATCCTCGATCTTCTGGTATTCAATAAAAACTGCTATAGGTTTTGTTGCTCAGGGACCACAACAGTCGATATCAAATACTATCTCTAGCTTTAAAGATTTCAAACTAAGTACGCCCCAATTTATAATATGGCAAATTACCAAAATTTTGCTTTTTGGAGCCTTTTTTGTAAATACAATGTTTGGATTCGCAGCAGTATCTTTCATTGATGGAAATTCTTTAGGAATTGAAAACTTGCCAACATTATTCTCTTTACCATTTGTCACTCCAGATACAAACCCCAATTATGCTACTGAGCAAGTTGTTCCAATGATTCCAGCTCTGATAATCTTAATCCCATCAATACTAGCAGCAATTGGTCTACGTTTAGTCATTTATGTTGGTATTCATAAAATAATAGATGTTGTCACATCATTTATTCAGGATTCAAATGAAGGAAAACCTAGATATCTAAATTATGTATCTATTATAGAAAGTATTTTAGGTATTGGAATTATTTGGGTAGGTTTTAATCTATTTTTTACAGATCAACTTGATTACAATTCAAGATACATAATCGGTGGTGTTCTAGTAGTTGGCTTTGCATTTTTAGCCTTTTCATTTGCAGATAGAATAAGATCCAGAGTTCTTACTCATATGTTTAAGAGAGATGTTTACATCAGAATTTTTACCATTTTAGTAATTGTAATTCTAGTTATAGCTGTTATTTCGGTAAATAACAGTATAGCAGATTCTAGAAAAATAGAATATTTAGGACCATATACCGCTCAACAAATTGGAGTCAACCGATATCTTGGAGAACTAAATAGTATTCAAGAAAATGATCATGATGTTAAATTGCAAAATATTTCTCCAAACAATATTAACAATTATGTTGAACAAAATAGCGATGTTTTAGATGTTATTAGAATTTGGGATTGGCAAGCAGCTTTTGCCAAATTAAAACCTGAAATTGGTTTAATACCATACGTAGACTTTGAGGATAACGATATTCTTCGTTTTGATAACAATTTGTTTTGGACGGCCTCTATGAAACCAGTTTTGCCATCAACTGTGGCTAATGAAAATAGGTGGTATAATGAACACTTAGTATATACTCATGTCCCAAATGGATTTCTTACACTAGATGCCACAGGAGGCCAAATAGTAGACAGTAGCGAATTTTTCAGTGAAAGAGAAATTTATTATGGTGAAGGAGGCCTTTTCGAGCAAACCTGGTCAGCATATCCAAATTCTAGAGGAGATGTAAGTGCTGAATTGGGCGGTGTATTTTATGAAGGAGATGGAGGATTAGATGTATCTCCTCCGTTAAGTTGGATTTTTGAACCCAATTTCTTACTATCATTTCCTACTGAATCTGTACATATTATGAGATACAAAGATGTACATGATAGAATGGAAATTTTGTATCCTTATTTCTTATATGATTTATTTGGAAAAGAACTAGATTCTCTTCCAGTAACTGACGGAGAAAATTCGTATTGGCTTGTTCCATTAATCATCGGATTTGATACAAGTGACGTTCCATGGTCTGTTGGAAACCCCTATCTGCGATTAGTAGGATATGCATTAGTTGATACCCAAGATGGTGGAATCCAATTATTGAAAACAGGTGATGATTTCTTTACGGATATGTTCTCTGAGCAATACTCTGAACAATTTGTACCCATCCCAGAATGGCTTGAGGAACAAATCCGATACCCATCGGAATTATTTAATTGGAAAACAGAAATGTATAACATCTATCATGTAACTGATGTCGAGACTTTTATTCAAGCCAATGAATTTTATGAAATTCCAACTGGCTTGGACACATATTATATTCAAGCAAAACCCCCTGGATTTGAAACCACCGAGTTTGTAGGCTTACTTTCACTGGAATTAAGAGGATCTCAAGGAAGAAACCTTGCAGGTTATATGGTTGTTGAAAATGATCTTGCAAATCTAGGAAATTTACAATTCTATGAAGTTCCATTAAACTCAACTACAAAATTAATTGGTCCTACCGCAGTCAGAGAAGCATTAGATAGAGATCCGGAATTTGCTCAATTAAAGACTTTACTGAGAAATCCTAGAATTGGTGATAATATTTTGTATAGAGTGGGCGAGCATGATGTATACTTTATTCCAGTATACACCGCAGGAGCTGGAGGAGTAGTCGCTCAGCTTGGTACAATTGCAGCTGTTGGAGCAGCATTTACAGGAGAATATTATGTCGGCTTAGGTAATACACAAGAAGAGGCCTTTGAAGCCTACCTGCAAAAAGTTTCAGGAGTGACTGATCCATCATTTGTTTCAGATGAAACGTTTGTAGAATTGGAAAGACAAGATAGAATTGATATAATAAAATCAATATTTGAAAATGAAGGAATAGAGATATCAGAGCCAACTTCTATCCAAGTTCCACTTTCATTTAGAGAAGGAGAAATTTTCTTCTTCACTGAAAAAGATCGTGAAGAGACTGAAGTATTCTTGTCAGAATTCATAGATGATTTGGTAAAACCAAGAAGTGAAAGAATTTTCATGTGGGAAGAAGGAAACCGAATTAATATTGGTACAATAATTGTCATAGATAATATTCCGGAAATGCATTTCATTTCAATAGAAGTGGGTGTATAGAAACCATTGAAAATATTATTTGGGTTTAGAAAAAATATATTGCAATGATAAAAGAACAAAATTTGCACTAAAAGAAAAAATAGTAAAAGCTTCCAAAGAAAAAGGGATTTTTATTTTAAAAATGAAAATAGTCTCTTAAAAAAATGAACAATCAAAATAAGATTGACGATTTAGAGATATTTATCAAAAATTTGGAAAATTAATTCAGTTCTGCTAATTATTTTTCCAAATTTTATCACAGATATTGACAATATAACCTCAAAAAAATTTAGGTTAATTATATTTTCGAATCTTAAAACTATCATTTTATTACTGAAAACCTAAATTAACAATAACTCTACTTTTGTTTGTTGCTACTAATTATTGATAATGGTTCTATTTACACACAAAATCTATTAGATTTTCTTGAAGAGAAGAAAATTAGATTTGAAAATATATCTCCAAAAGAATTAAAACTAAATTCGCTTGAAAAATATGATTCTTTTATTTTATCAGGCCGTCGTAGAAATGAAAAAAAAATTAATCAAATTAACTCTAAAGTAATACTACATAGTGTCAAAAATAATAAAAAATTATTTGGTATTTGTTATGGTGCTGAAATTTTAGCTCTCACATTAGGGGGCACTATAAGAAGATTAAATGATAGTCAAAAAGGAACAAAAGAAGTTTTCATCCAACGAAAAAATGTTCTAACAAATAAAAAAATAAAAGTTTTTGAAAGTCATTTATATGAAATTTCAAAATTACCTGATATGCTAGTTCCAATAGCTAGTTCTAAAGAATGTAAAAATGAAATCATCTATTATAATGGAAAATTTATCTTTGGAACACAGTTTCATCCCGAAATGTCTACTGACGGTAAAGATCTAATCCATAAATTTTGTTTACTCTGATTACTTTTAATAACTCTCAAAATTTATTTTATTTATTGGAATCTTCAAATCATCAACTTTTACTCCCTATAGTTGAAGAAGAAAATATTTGCCTTCCATTACCGATAAACGTTGTTTCAAAATATTGGAATATAGATCTTTCAATGGAAGAAGCTTTAGAAACTGCTAAGCAATATCCTAGCACCACTGGAAGTATCTTAATAGAAGGAATAGAATTGGCTGAACGGAATGGTCTGATTTGTAAAATACGTCATTCCTCACTATCTGAATTAAAAAAAATAATAGATAGTGGAATACCTCCCATAGTAATTTTACCAGGGATTCCAGAAATAACACAACATGCATCAGTAATATCAGGATACGATGATACTGAAAATATTATTTTTCACTATGTTCAAAAAGGAACTCAAGAAGGAGAACAACAAGAAGGTGTAATTCCTCAAGAAATATTTGATAAAGAATGGTCTGAGGATGGTAGACTATTGATAATTTTGGCACCAGAAGATATCATCTCATCCTTAAACATAGAAAATAATCAAGATGAAAAATCAAATCGATTATGCTTTATCTCCGAAAAATTGAATATACAAAATAATTATTCAAAAGCTTTAGAATCATTAAACAAAGCTATTGAATTAGATAAAAACAATTTTACTGCATTATACCTGCTAGGCGGGATGCTTAGTGCTCAAAATTCAGAAGACTGTATAATATTTTATCAAAAAAGTATTGATCTCAATAATAGATCTTTCCTTTCCTACAACGGATTAGGCAATTTCTACTTAAAATCTAATCAATTTGAAAAAGCTGAATCCTTCTACACCAAAGCCATTGAAGTTAATCCTAAAAGATCAGCAAAAATATACAAAAATCGTGCTTATCTTAGAGAAAAGCAAAAAAAGAATTCAGGAGCAATAGATGATCTAAAAAATTATTTAAAATTTGCACCAAAAGCACAAGATAGAGGAATTATTGAACAAGCGATTCGAGAATTATAAGAAATGCGGAGTGCGGGATTTGAACCCGCGGCCTTCAGCTTGGGAAGCTGACGTCATACCAGACTAAACTAACTCCGCCTAAATTCAATGATTTAATTATGATTAAATATCTTAACCACATATTCTTTACATGGATGCACGTTGTCCTGAATGTGAAAAAACTGCTGTTTTAAATGAGGAAATAACCAAAGTAAAATGTCCTCATTGTAGCTTTGAAACTGATTATGAGACTTACCTTGAAATTATGAAGGATCAAGCTATTAACATGTCATCTGATTATATACCAAAAAGACCTGGTTTTTAATTACCAAAAACTTCCTTTATCTGAGCAATCTAAATGTGCTCCACATTTAAGACAAAACATATGACATGCTTGCATATCTATCATTTTATTGTCGCATCGAGGACATCTTATTTCCTTGTTCATATACCCTAGAGAAAATCTAGATTTAAAAATAATGTCAAAACGTTAATTAGTCGTACGACTTTGTCTTCGAATAATTGACAAACTTCAAACTAACTGTATCAGACATTCAAGGAAAATCTGTAACCAAAGAATTGAAAGATAACGATGGTAACCCATTGCTTGGATTACAACTTGGAAACGAAACAGATGCAATAATCGTTGGATTGAAAGGAAAATTGAAAGTCACTGGTGGAAGTGACAAATCAGGAGTTCCTATGAGAAGTGATATTCATGGTGCAGCCAGAAAAAGAGTGCTTCTCTCTAAGGGTGTTGGATTACAAGATGCAGAGATTGGACAAAGAGTAAGAAAGCTTATGAGAGGGAACACAATCTCCGAAGAAATTTATCAAATCAACTGTAAATTTGATGGAGAATTACCAGTTGCAGCTCCAGAAGAATCACCTGAAAATTCTGAAGAAAAAAAAGAATAACTTAACATATACCGATTCTACATTTTGACTCATGCATTGGCGAGATACGCTTCCTGATTGGTACATAAAAAAATATGGATCTCAACCATGTATAAACATTGGAACTGCAGGCCACGTTGATCATGGAAAAACAACTCTAATTCAGTCATTAACTGGATCTTGGACAAGTGTTCATAGCCAAGAATTAAAACGTGGTATTACAATACGTGTAGGATATTCTGATACTGCTTTTTACAAATGTGTTGATTGTGAAGAACCTTTAGGATATTCAACCACTCCCAAATGTAATAATTGTGGAAAAGAAAGTGAATTATCTAGAGTTGTGAGTTTTGTAGATAGTCCAGGCCATGAAAGTTTAATGGCAAACATGCTCTCTGGATCTGCATTAATGGATGGAGCATTATTGTTGATTGCAGCAAATGAAAAAGTACCCAAACCTCAAACTAAAGAACATCTGTTAGCTCTTCAAACACTCAACATACAACAAATTGTAATTGTTCAAAACAAGGTAGATTTAATTTCATACAAAGAAGCTGTATCAAATTATCAAGAAATAAATAAATTTGTTAAAGGAACTCATGCAGCAAAAGCTCCAATAATTCCTATTTCAGCCCAATCTGGATTAAATATTGATGCATTAATTGGCTCTATCGAATCTACCATCAAAACTCCTGATAGAGACGAGTCCAAGGATACAATAATGCATGTCTTAAGATCTTTTGATGTTAATAAACCTGGAACCAAATTAAAAAATATCAAAGGTGGAGTAATAGGAGGAAGTCTTGCTCAAGGAATTTTTAATGTAGGTGATGAAATTGAAATCAAGCCAGGAATAATGGATGACAAAAAGAAAACCTATGAGTCATTATTCACTGAAATTACTTCATTGGGCACAGCTGCTGGGATTGTCGAGTCAGTTAAACCAGGAGGACTGGTAGCAATTGGTACTAAACTAGATCCAGCATTAACTAGAAGTGATTCATTTATAGGATCAGTTATCGGAAAACCTGAAACTTTACCAGAAAATTCCAATAAAATATCTCTAGAAGTAAGTCTTTTTGATTCTGCAGTTGGAATAACAGAAGATACTAAAGTACTTCCAATACAAAAAGATGAACTTTTAAGATTAAACATCGGAACAGCACCGATTCTAGGTAAAGTATCTAAAATAAAATCAAAAAATGTTGAAATTGAACTTAGAAGACCAGCTTGTATTTTTGAGAATGGAAATGTGGCAATTAGTAGACGAATCTCTGATAGATGGAGATTGATTGGGGCCGGCGTAGTTGGTTGAAGTAATCTGTGATACAAACTTCTTAATACATTTAGCTACAAAAAGAATCAAAAATATTGATAGTGTTAATATCGATATTGGACAAATTTCATTTGTTATTCCAAAAGTAGTTCAAGATGAATTATTTACTTTGAAAAAGGATAGTAAAAAAAAACAAGATATTATAACTACCCTTAATTTTATCAAAAATTTTAAAATCATTCCAATTGCTGGTAAATTTGCGGATAATGAAATAATAAACTACGTAAAAAACAATGGAGGAATAATTGGAACAATGGATAAAGAATTAAAAAAGGAAATTAAAAAAAATGGTGGTTCAATCATTTCATTTTTAAACAATAAAATGATCTTAGAGTCTTAGTAAAATTTAACTGGAACAATTTGAATTGAAGACATATCAATGAAACTAGAAAGCAATGCATTTCAAAATGGAGGAGAAATACCTCGAAAGTATGGATATAATAATGACAACATAAATCCCCCACTAATATTTTCAGATGTACCCAATACTGCCAAATCTTTAGCTCTCATTATGGATGATCCTGATGCCATGGGAGCTGTAGGAAAAATATGGGTTCATTGGATTGTTTGGAATATAGAACCTAATGTTCACGAAATCAAAGAAAATTCGATTCCTCCAAATTCTATTCAAGGAAAAACTGACTTTGGCAAAACTAATTATGGTGGACCAGCTCCACCTGATAAAGAACATACGTATGTTTTCAAATTATATGCACTAGATGATAAATTGAATTTAGATTCTGGATCTACCAAATCACAATTAGAAAAAGCAATGAAAGAGTATATAATTGCTGAATCTAAGTTAGAGGGCCGATATGCTCCATAAAGGAGTAAAAAAATATTTTTTATTGATTATAACGCTCAGCTAGTCTATATTTCATATACTTGTCATCAGGTGAAAATTTTGCTGGATGAGCTGAAATAGTCTCTTCTTTACATAAAGGACATTTTTCTTTAAGGGTATAATGATAACATTTAGTACATTTTCTTAATAAAAATCGCAATTTAATTTTCTCTGGTTTTCTTGGAATCTTCTCTTGTAAATGTAAACTCTCCTTTCTTTTTTTCGATAGATTGTTGAATTTCCTGTACTATTGGTTTCAATTTTTTTTCTGCAGACTTGAAATCCTCCGACTTGATTGAAAGGCGATATTTTGGAGCTCCTACATATGTAATATCAATGGAAGAATCTTTTTTTATTACATCTAAAAGAGTCTTTTTAATAATTTCTATTCCATTGGATTTACTATTTGTAATTTTCATAATTCCTCTTATTTCAACTGAAGGTAGTTTAATCTTTGAACATATTTCTTCAATAACACTAGCAGTGTTTTTTGAAAGTTTAAGGTCCTTAATTGAATCTATTCCATTTCTTCCAATTTCAATAAAAGCATCATAAACTGAATCAAATTTAGAATAAATATCATCTTCTAGTTTTTCAATTTCTTTATCTGAAAGGTTGGTTTTTTCTTGAACATTTTTCAAAAGAGTTTTTCCTTTTTCAAATTTTTTAACTTCTTTTAGTTTATGCTTTTTTTGATCTTTGGATACCTGTTTTAAGGACAGATCAATATCTCCCCTTTTCAGATTAACTTTTTTTACAAGAAGAACTTTTTTCTCATTTTCTTTCACAAATCTATTGATTGATCTGATCCAACCTGGTGCAATTTCCGAAATATGTAAAAATCCTTGAATCCCATCATATTCATCTAATGTTACATACGCCCCGTGATCCATTACTTTGGTTACTGTAGCAAGAACAATTTCTCCTTGTTCAGGCATTTCTTGAATTTCTGCAGGCATTTCTTCTTTCATTTTATTGTGCGTAATTTAATGTTGCTAGTTAGAAATCAATTCCTTTTTTGGCTTTTTTACCCTGTTGAAATGGATGTTTAATTTCCTTCATCTCCGTTACTAAATCTGCCAATTCAATTATCTCCTCTTTAGCATGATTTCCCGTTAAAACAAGATCTAAGGAAGCAGGTTTAGATTTTATTAAATTCAGAACATCCTCCAATTTTACTAAATCTAAATTGATAGCATAATTTACTTCATCTAGAATAATAATATCGTAATTTCCTGATTGAATTTTTTTATTACTTATTTTAATAGCCTCATTTGCTATTTTCTTATGTTCTTCTATAGGACTTTTATCATCAATTATTCCTACGAATCCTTTTCCTACCGCAACCATCTCAAATTCTGGTTCCAATCTTTTTGAAGAATTCATCTCCCCATAATGCCATGAGCCTTTAATGAATTGAATCATACAAATTTTTTTATCATAACCTGTCGCTCTTAACGCAATTCCTAGTGCGGCCGTAGTTTTTCCTTTACCCTTTCCGGTATATACAATTGTTAGACCATCTTCACTCATAGTATTTTTCTTTTTTCTCACGGTAAAAACATTCAGATTTTTTTTAAATGCATCATTTAAATAAAAAAATACAATTACACATTCAAATTGAAAATTCCAAGACTTGTTTTAGCAGGTACTAATAGTGGAGTGGGAAAAACATCAATTACATGCGCAATTATTCATGCATTACAAAAAGAAGGTTTTTCGGTACAACCCTTTAAGGTTGGTCCTGACTACATCGATCCCAGCTATCTTTCCTCAATTGCAAAAAAGGATGTGTTTAATCTTGATGTTTGGTTAATGGGTAAAAATCGTCTTTTGGAATGTTTTGTTTCAAATTCAAAGTCAGATATTTCAATTATAGAAGGAGTAATGGGATATTATGATGGATTTGGTGGAGATTCTAATTTTGCAAGTACTCATCATGTTGCCTCAATAACAAAATCTCCAACAATATTGGTAATAGACGCCAGTAAAGCAGCCAGATCTGTTGCTGCAACGGCTTTAGGTTTTCTTAAATTTCATAGCAATTCACGAATAAAAGGAATTATTCTAAATAAAATTGGGAGTAAAAAACATGAAATTCTATGTAGAAAAGCAATTGAAAAGACAAAATTACCCATAGTTGGGATAATCCAGAAAAATCCTGATCTTGATTTGCAGTCAAGACATCTGGGATTAATACCCACAAAAGAAGATACAACTCTTAATCAAAAAATTAAACAAACATCAAAAATTATTTCTAACTCCTTAGATGTTGAAAAAATTCTCCAAATTATACAAACTCCTATTCTTCTAAAAATTTCAGATACAAAACTTTACCAAAAACCAAAAATCACAATTGCAGTAGCACTTGACAATTCTTTTAATTTCTATTATCGTGATAATCTAGAAGCATTAAAACGAGAAGGGGCCAATCTTAAATTTTTTAGTCCAATTAAAGATAAAAAATTACCAAAGTCTGATGGAATTTACATTGGAGGAGGATTCCCTGAAATTCTTGGAGGATGTTTAGAAAAAAATCAATGGATGAGAAAAAAAATTAAACAATTATCCGAAGAAAATGTACCAATCTATGCTGAATGTGGAGGATTAATGTATCTAACAAAATCTATTGATTATGGTAAAAAAACGAACAAGATGGTTGGCATTTTTGATGCGGAAATAAAGATGACAAAAAAAATGAAGTTAAATTATACACAAGGAAAAATAATTTCAACAAATATCTTATCTGATAAAAAACACACACTTCAGGGTCATGAATTTCACTATTCTAAACTAGAGTCCATATCTTCTGATTCAAAATTTGCTTATGAATTAAAAATTGGTGAAGGGATAAAAAATCAATTTGATGGTATGATTCAAAATAACACTCTAGCTTCTTACGGACATCTGTATTTTGATAGTTCAGATTATGCAAAAATTTTTGTAAAAAATTGTATTAAATCATCAAGACGTTAAATCTGACCTAAGAAGTTTATATAGTGCATTAAGGATTGCAGAGGCTGAAGAACTACCTCCTTTTCTTCCAATATTTGTAATAAAGGGAACTTCTGTGATATGAGAAAGTTCTTCTTTTGATTCTGGCGAAGAAATGAAGCCTACAGGAATGCCAATAATCAATGCTGGTTTGACCAGACCTTCCTTGATCATCTGAATTACCTCTAAAAGTGCAGTTGGGGCATTTCCTATCACGACTATTCCACCCTCCATATCAGAAGAAGCAACTCTCATTGACACCTGAGAACGTGTTTTTCCCTGTTTTTTAGCTAATTCCATAATTTCAGGGCTCGAAATATTGCAAATTATCTTATTTTTGAAATCTTTGGGATTTTGTTTATTCATTCCTCCAATAACCCCATTAACGTCAACTATTACACTACAACCATTTTTGAGCGCATTAATTCCACTTTCAATTGCATTTTTAGAAAAAACAATTTTATTTTTAGTTACAAAATCAAAATCAGCTGTTGAATGAATAATTCTCCTAACGATTGGCCATTCTTTTTCACTATAATCATGATTTCCAATTTCGTTTTCAATAATTTCCATACTTGCATCTTCTATTGATTGACCCTTTTCAGTTTGCATTTTCAACCTCTTTTGCTCTTTCAACTATCAAATCAATCATTTTCTCATCTGTTCCTAAATGTTTAGTGATGCATATTTTTTTTAAATTTGATTTTTCAATGGCTGGCTTAAGATCATTATTAATATCTGTTTTAACATGTGCACCTTCATGTAAAAAATAAAAAACGATTACAAGAACTTCTGGATTATTTTTTTCACAACTTTTTATTCCTTCAAAAATATCTGGTTGTTCAATTTCTAAGAAACATCTACTAACATTTCTATATTTTTCTTTTAACCCATCTACAACATAATTTAATGACATTTGAGCATTTGGATCTTTACTACCATGACCAATTATTAAAACATCAATATTTTTTTTAGAATTTGTAATTTTATTTTCATTTAAAGAAGTTGATATTCTATTTTCAACAAGATTAATCAAAGTTTTATGCATACTCATTGGTTTTGTTACAAGAAATTTTACATCAGTATTTTTCTGAAATTTCATCACATCGGAAACTGCTAGTTTTACTTTTTTTCCAGGATAGAGAAAATATGGCACGATAGTAAGTGATTCTATATCTTGCTTCAATGACTTTTGTATGCCATCTTCAATATACGGAGGCTCAACCTCAAGAAAACAATAGTCTGTAAAGGTATAATCTCCTTTAGCCTTGACTCCTTCACATATGACTTCTAGTTCTTCGGATGCTTCTCTTTCTCTGCTTCCTCTATCTATTAGCAATAAGCCTCGTTTCAATCTAAAATCCTCGCTATTGCTATGGTCAAATTAGGCGGGAATTTTTGCTTTTCCACAATTAATTTGCCTCCAGAGGCTTTGATTGCAGCAGCTTCAGATACACTTGAAGTACCCTCAAATGCTTTAACTGTATCAGAGGGATTAGGTGTTGGAACTTCTGCCAGGTCTTCTCTATCTACATATTCAACTGGAATTTTCATTTCTTTTCCAACATCCACCAAACCTTGAACATCTTTTGGTTTTTTTATTGAGACTAATTTAGAAATAGATTTTTGACTTAGATTGTATTTTTTTAGGCAAACATCAATTCCATCCCTGATTGTTTGTTTTGATGTATCCCTATGCAAACCAATTCCTATTACTAAACTAGGTGGACGATAAATCACCGAATTATCAATGAAATCATAATTCACGATTCGGTCAGAAATTATTAAATTTCCTTTGGAATGTGAATTTTTCAAATCATCCATGCTTTCATAAATTTTCACATTTTTTGGCAATTCTTTAAGCAAATTTGTTTTTCCTGCATCTTGATACACTCCAATTTTTTCTTCATTTACCATATGGGCACTTATTTTTGTTACTGTGGAATCATCCTCAATTTTCCATCCAAAACCCTTCCCTAAAAGATCAACTGCAATGGTTTTGTTTACATCTGCTGCTGTGGTAATTACTGCTTTGGAATTTAATTTTTCAGCGATAGTCTTTGTTAGCTCATTAGCACCACCTAAATGACCTGATAACACGCTGATTACAAAATTAATTTTGTCATCAATTACAATAACTGCAGGGTCAGTTTTTTTATCTTTCAAATGTGGGGCTATTAATCTAATTACTGCTCCTAATGAAAATAAGCAAATTAAGGCATTACTATTCTTAAATAACTCGATAATTTTTTCCGATGTAGGATTAAAATACCAATTTATTTCCTCATCATTTGAAAATTTTGATGGAGCATAAACATTCCAATGAGGAAAAATTTCTTTTAATTTAGATCCAATAACAATTCCATTTTTAGTAATTGCAAGAACCGAAACTTTTTCCACACTTGGAAAGTTCTAAAATTAATAAAATACCTTGCTAATAGGATTTTCTTGCTAGAATTTTCCCATCAAAGTCAAATAATATCACTTCTAAGGAAATCTTTCCGTCTGAATGCTTCTTCATTTGTTTGAATGTTTCTTCACAAATCTGCTCAAAAAACCCAACTATTTGATTTTCTTTAATTATTTCTAATACATGTCTGGCCGTATTTGCTTTTTGAATGGTATCAATTATTGTTTCATTGGCCTTACAATTTTTAGCTAACTCTGACAAAAATTTCATATTTACTTTAGATCCCTTGACGTGAGTCTGTTTTACTCCTGCCGCCATTTTTGCTAATTTGCCAATAAATCCCACAACATATGCTTTCTTGATATTTTTTTTTGAGCATTGTTGGATAGAATATCCTGAAAAATCTCCCATTTGAACAAAACAATGTTCTGGTAAATCAATTATTTTTTTAGCAAAATCTTCGCTTCTTCCGCCAGTTGTAAGAACAACTGTATCATTTCCCATTGCAACTACAACATCTAGATTTTGTCTGATAGATGCTGCATATGATGCAGTAGAAAATGGTATGACAATACCACTTGTTCCTAAAATAGATATTCCATGTAATATTCCAATTCTAGGATTATCTGTTTTTGGACCTAATTCTTTTCCCTTTGGAATAGAAATGGTAATTTTGATCCCTTTTTCTGATAGCAGATTACCTGCAGTCGACATCAAGTTTTCTTTAATCATTTTTTTTGGAACGGGGTTAATTGCAGGTTTATTGATTTCTAAGCCTAATCCAGGTTTAGTTACAATACCAACTCCTTCTCCACCTTCTATCTCGATTTCATTTTTCTTTTCTGTTAAGATTAAATCAACTATAATTTCAGCACCATGAGTAACATCTGGATCATCCCCCCCATTTTTGATTACAGAACATCGGGCATTATTTTTATCAAATTTGCATAGATGAATTGGAATTTTTAAAAAATTCCCTTTAGGTAATTTAACGTCAATATTTTGGATTTTTTTTTGTTTAATTATTGATAAAAGAGCAGCTATTGCTCCAGCCGTAGCAGAAGTTCCTGTGGTAAATCCTGTTTTTAATTTTTTTTTATCTGATTTTTCCACGATAACCATGTTCCTATTGATGTATTAATTCTTGTTTACTTTTTTAGAATATATTTAAAATCAAATCCTTTTAGAATTGAGTATGACGAAAAATTTTCAAATAGTTGTCACTGGAGCAAGTGGATTTGTGGCAAAAAATGTTAGAAAATATCTCTCTGAAAATAATATAGAGTTAATTTCAATATCTAGGAAGAACTTTAAGAAATTAAAAAATGAAACTAAAATTGTTTCTAAGGATTATAATGAAAAAATAATTCTTCCTAAAATAAAAAATTCAAATGGTCTAATACATCTTGTTGGAATAGGAAAACAATCTATTAAAAATAATTATAATTTAATTAATGTAGAGTTTACAAAAAAAATTATTCATTTATGTAAAAAAGCAAACATAAAAAAAATTGTTTACACAAGCGGATTAGGAGTTTCTAAATCAAGTTCAATGAGTTATTTTGTTTCAAAATATCAGGCAGAAAAATTGATAATTGAATCTGGCTTAGATTACACCATTTTCAGACCATCTTATATTATTGGAAAAGATGACCTTTTTACAAAATATCTTAAAAAACAAATCAAAAAAGGAGAGATCCAAATTCCTGGAAGCGGAAAATACTCTATTCAACCAATCCACATTAAAGACGTTTCTCAAATAATTTCTAAGGCAATATCTGAGAATAAATTCAATAAACAAATTCTCGATCTTGTAGGTTCTGAATCAATTTCATTTCAAAAATATGTTACACTTTTCTCAAAGAAAACTAAAGCTAAAATAAAAAAAATAAATCTAGAATCTGCTTATCATGATGCAATATCAAATCCTCATAGCGAATTTGGAGTTGATGATCTAAATCTTCTGGTTGGAGATTTTTCGGGTGATCACAAAAAATTACAAAAGATTTCAAAAATCTCTTTTCAATCTATCCAAGAATTATTAAAGTCTGGCATCTTGCTTTAATTTATCTGCCTTATCGGTCTTTTCCCAATTAAATTCTGGCTCATTTCTTCCAAAATGACCATATGAGGCGGTCTTTCGATAGATAGGTCTTTTTAAATCTAAACTTGAAATAATCCCTGAGGGTTTCATATCAAAATTCTTCCTTACAATTTCCTCAATCTCTTTTTCAGGAATTTTACTTGTTCCAAAAGTATTGACATAAAGAGATACAGGTTCGGCTACTCCTATCGCGTAGGCTAATTGTACTTCACATCTTTCTGCTAATTCTGCAGCAATAATATTTTTTGCAATATATCTACACATGTAACATGCTGATCTATCAACTTTTGAGGGATCCTTTCCTGAAAAAGCACCTCCTCCATGCCTTCCAAAACCACCATAAGTATCCACAATTATTTTTCTTCCAGTAAGTCCGGCATCACCATGTGGACCTCCAATAACAAATTTTCCTGTTGGATTGATATGGATTATTATTTTATCATTCCAAAGATTTCCCAATACCGGCTTGATTACTTTTTCTATCATCTCTCTTGTTATTTCTTCTTGAGAAACTTCTGGAGAATGTTGAGTTGAAATTACAATTGTTTCTATTTTTGTTGGTTTATTATTCTCATATCTCACAGAAACTTGGGTTTTTCCATCTGGTCTAACCCAAGGTAAAACATTATTTTTTCTTACTTTAGCCAACTGTTGAGCAAGTTTTTGAGAAAGCAAAATTGGCATTGGCATAAATTCTTCTGTTTCATTTGTTGCATATCCAAACATTAGGCCTTGATCTCCTGCCCCTTGTTCTTTTTCTTCTGTTGCTGTAACTCCTTGGCTAATATCTGGACTTTGGGAATGAAGTCTTAAGGTAATTTCACACGAATCAGTATCAAACATCAAATCTTTATTATTGTAGCCAATTTCTCTAATGGTTTTTCTCACTAATTCTTCCTGTGCTTTTTTATCAAAATCTGCCTTTGAAGTTACCTCTCCAGCAACGGCTACAAAATCAGTTGTGACAAGAGTTTCAACAGCTACTCTTGAATTTGGATCTTGTCTTAAAAATTCATCTAAAAAAGCATCTGAAATCTGATCACATATTTTATCTGGATGTCCTTCAGTGACTGATTCTGATGTAAACAGAAAATTGTTAGTCATAGGGACCACTAAATCTTAGAGTTCATTTTCGATTTTGATAAATAAAACGTTATTACCTCTGACTATTACTCTACCATAATTTGCAATTACTTTGTCTTTTTGAAGTTCCTCTGCATCAGTCATAATCAGATTCATATAAGAATCAACATTATCCATTTTGCCCTTGTACTCAACTTCATTTTTCAGTCTAACAGTAACTTTTTTCTTTGTGCTTTTTTGAAGCATGGTCAATGGTCTTTTTGCGCTACTTTGTGACACTAATTATTCACTTAATTTGGCATCGTTGTTATCTTGAATAAAAGCCTTGCCTCTTTGCGAAATAATGAAATTCCTTAAATTTTTCCCCCGTTTTTCTTTAATTAAATAAATGATTTCTACAGGTTTACAAAAATTAGATGAATTTCTATCAGGTGGAATTCCTTCAAGCGTCATCACCGATATTTATGGTGAGAATGGAACGGGTAAGACACAATTATTGTTCCAAATCTCAATCAATGCCATAAGAGAAGGTGGAACTGTTCTTTATTTAGATACAACAGGTGGATTTAGACCAGAACGTATTCTAGAGATGAAGAAAAATCAAAATTTTGGTTTTGATATTTTAGATAAAATTACCGTTTCTAGAGTAACAAATACATCTGAGCAGATAAATTCCATTAAAAATCTAAGAAAAGGAAATTATTCGCTCATTGCAATTGATAATATTACAGATTTATTTTCTTATGAATACAAAACTGGAAATTCTACATATAAAAAAAATGCTTTATTCATGAAACACCTTCATGATCTTTCTTCAATTGCAATTACCGATAATATTCCAATTGTTATTACCAATATGATTAGAAATATTGGTGATAAACAAGTGGAAAATATGAAAAAGGCTGTAGATATTTTTACACATATCAAAATTAAATTATCTAAAAATTCATCAAAATATAACGGAGAAGTAAATTGGTTATTAAACCACCAAACCTTTTCTTATATTATAGACACGCATGGATTATCCGAAAATACTGAAGATTTTTAATGATGATGGAAATAATTAACCTATGGCGGGAATTTTTGATTCTATTCCAGTAATTACAGTAATTTTATTTGCAATTGGGCTAGTCGGCGTAATGGTTTATGAAAAATCAAAATCAAAAACAGTCGAAAGAACTAGTTCCTAACTCCAATCTTCACTCCCTATTTGGCAATCTAGGATTTACCACTCTTACAGAAATTCAAAAAAAGGCATCTCCAAAAATATTGAGAAAAAAAGATTGTCTGGTTATTGCACCTACCGGTTCGGGAAAAACTGAATGTGCTGTAATTCCAATTTTCTCCCTAGTTAAAACTTCTAAAAAACTAGGTAAAATTAAAGTTCTTTACGTTACTCCATTAAGATCTCTTAATCGAGATGTTTTTAGAAGAATTACAAAATATGCAAAAAGTAAGGAGCTTTCAATAGAAATTAGACATGGCGATACTACTCAGCAAGCACGAAGGAAAATAACTGAAAACCCTCCTGATATTCTTATTACCACACCTGAAACTCTAGTAATTTTACTTACTCAAATTAAGATGTTGAATGCATTATCTGATCTTGAATGGATTGTAATAGATGAAGTTCATGAATTACTGGCAAGTGAAAGAGGTTCTCAACTATCATTAAGCTTAGAGAGACTTCAACTAAATTCAAAGTATCCTCTAACAAAAATCGGACTATCTGCAACTGTAGGTAATTTTGAAGAAGCTGGTAAATTTGTTGTTGGAACTAAAAGAAAATGTGAAATAATTAGAGATTCGTCAGTAAGAGATTATGATGTAGAAGTAAAATTTGTAGATGGAACAATTTCAGATGTTGCTGATAAAATTATTGAATATGTTATAAACTTGAATCAGAATTCTCCAATACTACTTTTTACTAACACCAGAGGTGAGGCAGAATTTTTGGCTTCAATTTTAAAGGAAAAATCTTCTATTAACATTGAATTACATCATGGTTCATTATCAAAAGAAGTAAGAGAAGATACGGAAATTTCACTTAGGGAAGGCAAATCAGGTATCGTTGTTTGTACTTCTTCACTTGAATTGGGATTAGATATTGGTTCAGTAGAATTGGTGATTCATTATGGTTCCCCAAGACAAGTTTCAAAATTAGTGCAAAGAATTGGGAGAAGTAAACACAATAGAAATGAATCAGCTAGAGGTTTGATTATTACAAATAATTTTGATGATGAATTTGAAGCTAAAGCAATACTTGATCGAATAAAAGAAGGTTCTATTGAACCACAAAAAATACATTCTGGTTCTTTAGATGTACTAGCTCATCATCTAGTAGGGATGACCATGCAATTAGGTGAAATGTCTGTAGATACAGCATACGAAACAATAACTCAATCATATTCTTTTAGAAATTTAAAACTGAAAGACCTGGTAAGTGTTTTAGATTTACTTGATTCAAATTATCTGATATTTTTCGACAGGATTGAAATGAGTTTTAGAAAAAAAGGTGGTGCGTTCAAATATTATTTTGAAAATCTGTCTACAATACCTGATATTCTTAAATTCAAAGTTTTTGATAGTGTAGGGAAAAAAATCATAGGATCATTGGACCAACGATTTGTAGGAGATTTTGGTGATTCTGGAAATATTTTTGTTCTCAAGGGATCACAATGGAGAATTCTTAATGTTGATGAAAAATCATTTACCGTAAATGTTGAACCATTTAGAGGAGGTGGAATAACTGTTCCCTATTGGGAAGGAGAAAGTATCCCTATTGACTATAATACAGCAAAAAAAGTAGGCCATTTTAGAACAAAGGTAAAAAATGGTTCTTTGAAGTTAATCAATCAAACTATTGAAAAATTAACGCTTAAGGATATCCCAGATGAAAATACTATGGTAATTGAATCTTGTAGATCCCAAGGTGCAATAGTTATTCATTCATGTTTTGGAACAAAAATAAATTCAACACTATCTACTTTACTTTCTTCGATGTTATCTTCAATCCTTGGATTTTTAGTTGATTCTAGATCTGATGGTTACAGAATTGTTTTATCTTCAAGGTCAAGAATCTCCGAAAAACTATTTCTTGAAGTAATAAACGATGATTATGATTTGTATTCAATGGTCACAGTCTCTTTAACAGGAACACATAATGTAAATTGGAGAACTTGGTGCGTTGCAAAAAAATTTGGCGTAGTAAGAAGAGGTGCAATTTATGAAAAAAAATCAGCCCATTTTTTATATGAACGATATTCTAAAACTCCATTAGTAGCTGAGGCATTAAGAGAACTATTTCATGATAAATATGATCTAAAAAATACTGAAATGATTTTAAAAAAAATTAAGGAAAATATTATCAAAATTAAATGGTTAGAAGTTGATAAGTTTTCAAAATTAGCAGAACCTATTTTAGATCACACCGCAAAATATTACTCATCTCCGATTAATCTCGATAAAAGTATACTTGATCTTGTTAAGGCTAGGCTTGCAAAAACAAAACATCGATTAATTTGTGCAAGGTGTGGAAAATGGGAAAGGGTTGTGGAAACACGAGAAGTAAAAAATCTTCTAATTTGCCCATACTGTAAATCAAGACAAATTACCACTACCTTTTACTCAGATTATGATCTCCCAAAAATTATTCGTAAAAAGCATCAAGGAAAAAAACTATCTGGAGATGAAAAACACAAGTATGACCGAGCCTGGAAAGTGGCCTCACTCATAGAAAATTTTGGAAAATTAGCTATTATGGTACTATCTGGATATGGTGTGGGTGCCGATACTGGTGCCCGAATCTTACGAAATATGGTTGATGAAGAATTAATATTTAAACAAATCTATGAGGCAGAAAGACAATATGTAGTAACGAGGGGATTTTGGGATTCTTAATTTTTCTTTGTAATTTTAGAAAAAGCTGTTAAGAACAAATCTATTCTACCTTCAAGTCCAGCTCTACCACTAAGTCCAGTTATGGAAATAATTTCTCCAAGCTCACATTTTTCAATTAGTCTTGCTTGATTTCTCCAACCTTTAACCCAGATTTGACCAGTATCGTCTTCAACAAACATTTCAGACAATGCAATAGATTCACCTGATTTAGTTTGGACTTCTCGTCTTTCTGGAACCTTCAAAACTATTGCCTCAATACAATAATTTCCATCTACTTTTACATCATTTATTTTTGTTCTAAGTTTTGACAGTGAAGGGATTGTATTATCCTCATCTAGTTTTCTAACAAATGAATTATCATCTAATGTAACAGAATTTCCATAAGCTTTTGATGGCATTAATTCTATTACATCACCTTCATTGAAAATTCCTATAGAATTTGAGAGATCACTAATATTGAATAATTTTTTATTTTTGTCAACTCCTAATATCATTTTATTTCCACTTTCATTTGTTGAAATCGAAAGTATTCTGTTGATAATGGGTTCTGCTTCTTTACCTCCTTCAATTTCAACTATAGTTGACTCATTACCATGAATCTCTGTTCCTTGATTCCCTGATCTTACTTTAACACCAAGGAGTCTAACTTTGGCATCTTGAGAAATCATATTTGGGATGCTAGATTCATCTTGTCCCCACAGTACCACCTTCATAGCATTTCCATCTTTTCCTTTCAGCCTCATTCTAAGAGCTTTACCAGGCTGTCCTCGAGAATTTGTAAATTCCATACCGGTAATCATTCCATCTATTATTCCTGAAATTACCAAATCTTTTTGTCCTTCTTTTAATTCACTTACATCTTTTGTTATATTGTCTATATTTGGAATTTCACTTTCAGTATCTACAGTTTGTAAATTAGAACCTGATCCGATATTGATAGTGGGATCTCCATTGAGATCTGATTTTACATATGCCTTGATAATTTTTACCAGATCACCAGGTTTGATATTTTCAATTCCAGGAGTATTTGCTTTCTCATCCCACAATTTAACACTAGCAGTAGAGTTAGTATCGTAAACTGTCATGGTTCTCAGGTAAAATGGAGAGCCATCTTTTCTGGAAAATTGTTTTGCTGGGGACATATTAAGAACCCTAGTTTCTAAGGAAATTTCTTTTGCACCGGCATAAAGATCCTTTAACCCCATTTCTACTTTTAGTGGTTCAGAAAGTGATATCCCAAAATCAGAGGCAATTAAAAAAATTGCCCCTTGGTCAGTTAGATACCCTGCACCAATTTTTTCTTTTTTCTGTTGAATCATTTCTTCAATATCAGACCTAGATAGTTCTGGTTTTTGTTCAAGTAATTTATTCAAAAGATTTTCAAATTCAGACATTTCATTGGTTGTAAACATGGTCTATTAATAAAAATTTCATTACCTAAATTAGTAAGCAGATCGGAACTGGGTCATGTTGTGTATCAATGCTGAAAGTTTATCGAAATCTTATGGATCTGTCAAAGCGGTTAATGATATCACAATGTCTGTAAAAAGTGGCCAAGTTTTTGGATTTCTGGGACCCAATGGGGCGGGAAAATCTACAACGATCAAACTTCTTACAACTCTGATTCAACCTTCTAGTGGTTCTCTTAATATTTTAGGTATAGATGCCATAAAAAATCCTCTTGAATTGCGTCATAAAATTGGAGTAGTTTTACAGCAACCAAGCTATGAACCAACATTAACTGTAGAAAAATCTCTTGAGAAATATGGAATGATGTGGAATGTGCCCAATATTGAGCGCAAAAATAGGATGGAAAAACTCTTGGAGGATTTTGATTTAATCGAAATTCGGAAGAAAAGAAATGAAGATTTGTCAATTGGGCAAAGAAGACGAGTCCAAGTAGCACGTGAATTTATGCACGATATGGATCTTTTATTTTTAGATGAACCAACTGTAGGTTTAGATCCTAGTGCACGAAGAAAATTATTAGATTATTTGAAAAATAAGGTAAAAACCGGCTTAACAATATTTTTTACCACACACATTCTAACTGAAGCTGAATATCTTTGTGATGAAATAGCAATAATTGACAAAGGTAAGATTCTTGCAGTTGATACCCCTAATGCCTTAAAAAACCGATTTGGTAAGGAAAAAACAATAAAAATTCACCTATTAAAAAATCAACAAGAAATTAAATCATATCTTTCTGATATTCCTGACTGCAAAATCGATTTCGATACTGGGACAAATATCATAATACATTCTGAACAATCAGAATTGGTGTTAATGAAAATATTAAAAATTTTAAATGAAAATGATATTGAAATCGATGATCTTTCTGCGGTTCCAACAAACCTTGAAGAAATTTTCTTAAAAATGGTGGAGGACAATGTATCCAATAATTAGACTTGTAAATAGAAATTTAACAATTTCTATTAATCCGGCATTTTTACTTTGGCAAATAATTTTCCCAGTGATTTACATCTTTATTGCTGGATTTGCTTATTCTTCGTTAATACAAGAAGTTCCTTATGGTATCAGGGGGTTAGCATATCCAGCTTTTTTGGCGTCTGGAATGATTGGATTTAACATTATGAATAGTACCTTAGTTTCCGGTATCATTATTTGGAACGATAGGAAATACGCAATGTTTGAACAAATTATGTCTGGACCATTTACCAGAGCAAATTATATTTTGAGTAATATTTGTACAATCGGGATTATTGGTTTGGTAAGTGCAGCATTGATTGCACTAATTGGGTATCCAGTATTTTTTGATTCTATTGAATTCTCTCTGTTTACAATTCCTTTGATAGTTTTTGCAGCAGTAACTGGATCAGTTCTGTTTGGTTCAATAGCATCAATAATTGCAACTAAATTACGATCTAGTGAAGGATTTAATGTAATCTTAAACACGGCATTTCTTTTCTTTGCTTTTGTAAGTACCGCATTTTATCCAGCCTCAGGAGCTCCAGAACCTCTAAAAACTGCTTTTTACTTGAATCCACTAACCTATTTAGTTGATATAATTCGGGCTGGAATTTTTGGAAATGTTAATGAATTTGTAATTATTGAAATGGGAATTCTTGCAATAATTGCGTCTATTTTATTTCTTATTGCAACCAAACTTCTTACTAAATTAGATTTTTGAAAAGCAGACTAGTAGCCCGGCCCAGACTCGAACTGGGGTCAAGGGCTCCAAAGGCCCCTATGCTTGACCGCTACACTACCGGGCTTACAAAATCCAGCAGACTAATTCCCTTAATGAACTTTTTATCATCTTAATTTTGGAAATAGAAAAATCATTTAACATTCCTAAATTACATCAAGTAATTTTAATAATTGAAATCTATAATTACTCTAAACTATTATTGTCTTTTTTATTCCATCATAAAATAATACTAGTAGTTTTTTGAGGAATTTTTAGGAATTTGATTCACTTTTAGGAGATTATTTATAAAATAATTCTTCTCAGGGATTTTTATTACACTTTCCAAAATTATGCACAAAGTAAATTAAGCAAATCTGAGTATTATTGTACTTCTAGGTTGAGCAAAATCCAAAAATTCATTGTATTTTTCCTCCTAATCATAAGTTCAATAAGTTTTTCTTAGTCGATTATGGCTGTCAATGTAATGGTTGGATCAAAAGTTGTCGTATATGGTCTAAGTACAGAGGGATATGCAATTGCCTCTCAAATGGCAATGAAAGGTGCAGATGTCTACATTATAGATGAATCTAATCCCTCCGCTATTTCGCTAAAAGCGGAAATCGCTAAAATTTATCCAAATGTTACTTCGCTAAAAGAAGATGAACCATTATTGGCAATGGAACCAATAGATGTTGCAATTTCAAAGGCTCAATATCTTTTTTTTACTCCCAGAGTAAGGAAAACTGGCCAGGATATAAAAACAGAAATTCACTCCAAATTTAAAGATGCAACAAATTCTCTAAAAAAGAATAGTTCTATCATCTACACCTTGCCAACAGGGTTTGGTGGAAACAATGAAAATATTTCATTATTAGAGCATATTACTGGTTTAGAAATTGGAAAACAAATCTCTTATTTTTACTATCCTTTAGAAGATCTAAATCAACAACCAAAAACAATTGGGTCATATAATGGAAAAGAAGATCCAAAATTAGCTGAGCTGTTATCTACAGGAAAGAAAGAAAAAAAATTTGTTGCAATTTCTTCGTCGGAACATTTTCATGCAATCAATGTTTTGTCTAACTTTTCAAGCCTTTGTAGCATTTTGGAAGTTTGTAAATACGCCCAAGATGATATTACAAAGAAGGATCTTTCATCTGATGTCTTTCAAGAAATATTCTTAGATGACATGGTTACCGGGTTACATGATCTAAAATCACTAGGTTCCTCCTTTGAAGGAGCAAATACTCTCATGTACCTAATTAATGGAAGTGTTAAAGGAATAGATGGATACATTAAAAGATTAATTGATGAAATACGGGCTACCTTAAAGAAAAACGATCTTAAAGCAAGTAGAACAAAGATTGCAATATCCTGGACTCTTGATCAACATGCAATGAGAGGGGATAAAATTGAAATGTTACAAAATCTAACTTCGCGATTACGGGATTATATTGGTGATGTTGAGGCTTATGAGGATCCTCATTTAGATCTATTTCATAGCGATAAAACTACTATAGTAGTAGCTTGTTCAAAAGGAGATTTTGAAAATATTGAAAAAAATAAAAAAGATTCTAATCTAATTATTGTTAAAGCAAATCCTTTATGTGAAACCATTCAATAAGAGTATAAATTAGCTTATCAATTACTGTGTTTGAAATGTCAGATGAAAAAACTTCGGATGAAATTCCAGTTACTATCATTTCCGAGCATAATAATAGCAAGGAAAAAAATCTGATCCTAGAAATTGATAAAAATATTTCCTCAGAAGAATTGAAAATTCTTTTGGAAAAAGAAAAGGAAAAATCACAAGATTTAGAAAATAAATTAAAACATGTTATAGCAGATTTCCAAAATTTAAATAAAAAAACTGAATTTGAAGTTAAAAATGGAATAAATATCAAATTAGCCCAGTTTATGTTAGAATTTCTTAAAATTTATGATGATTTTGTTAGAGCAAAAGAAGTTTTTGCAAATAATGAAGGAAATATTGAGGGATTGGATTCTATTTTAAAAAATATGAATTCCTTACTTGAAAAGAATCATGTAACTCCAATTGATGCCTTGGGGGAAATTTTCGATCCTAATTTACATGAAGCAATCTCCATAATCAGTGATCCTGAACTTGATGACAACACAATAACCAAAGAAATCAGGAAAGGATATATTTCTCATAATAAGATTATTAGACCAACACTAGTAGAAATTTCAAAAAAACAAGGTAAAGGTAAAAATGGTTAAAATAATAGGAATTGATTTAGGAACAAGTAATTCAGCTGCCTCTGTAATTATGGGTGGTAAGCCTACAATTATTCCAGCTGCTGAAGGAGCAACTGTAGGAGGTAAAGCATTTCCCTCAGTTGTGGCATTTACAAAAGAAGGGGATCTTTTGGTTGGGGAACCTGCACGAAGACAAGCTGTAACAAATCCTGATAGTACCATAATTGCAGCAAAAAGGAAAATGGGGAGTGATCATATCTTTAAAATTCAAGACAAAGAATACAAACCCCAACAAATCTCTGCTTTTATTCTTCAGAAAATAAAAAAAGATGCAGAAGCTTTTGTAGGGGAACCAGTAGAAAAAGCTGTAATTACAGTTCCCGCATATTTTGACGATAATCAAAGACAAGCAACAAAAGATGCTGGTACTATTGCAGGTTTAGATGTAGTAAGGATAATCAATGAACCAACAGCAGCATCATTAGCCTTTGGGTTAGATAAAGCTAAACAAGATATGAAAATCCTTGTTTTTGATTTTGGTGGAGGAACTTTGGATGTTACTGTCATGGAAATGGGTGGTGGTGTATTTGAAGTAATGAGTACTTCAGGCGATACCCAATTAGGTGGTACTGATATGGATAAAGTGATAATTGATTATGTCCTAGACGAATTTAAGAAAAAAGAAGGATTAGATCTTTCACAAGATACTACAGCAATGACCAGAATTAGAGAAGGTTCTGAAAAAGCAAAAATTGAACTTTCTACTGTAATGGAAACAGACATCAATCTTCCTTTCATTTCACATGATCCTTCTTCAGGTGCTAAGAACCTTGAATTAAGGATAACACGAGCAAAATTAGATGAATTAATAAATCCAATAATTGAACGTTGTAGACCTTCTATAGAAAAAGCTCTTGAAGACGCTAAATTAACAAAATCAAATATTAACAAAATAGTAATGGTTGGAGGACCCACAAGAATTCCCTTAGTTAGAAAATTTGTTAGTGAAGTTTTAGCAAAAGATGTAGAATCAGGTGTAGATCCAATGGAAGCCGTTGCAATGGGAGCAGCTATTCAAGCAGGCATAATTGCGGGAGATGTCACAAGCGATATTGTATTATTAGATGTGACTCCATTGACGTTAGGTATTGAAACAATGGGGGGAGTTCGAGAGCCTCTTATTGAGCGTAACACCACGATTCCAACATCAAAAAGTAAGGTATTCACAACTGCGGCAGATAACCAAACCGCAGTTACGATTCACGTAGTCCAGGGAGAACGTCCCATGGCCAATGATAACGTATCTTTGGGAAGCTTCAATCTAACTGATTTACCACCTGCACCAAGAGGTGTTCCCCAAATTGAAGTGAAATTTGACATAGATGCAAATGGGATAATTAATGTCACAGCAAAAGATTTTGGTACACAAAAAGAAGCTACAATTACAATTGAGTCTAACACAAAACTTTCCAAAGAAGAAATTGAAAAACTTAAAGAAGATGCAGAAAAATTCTCTGAAGAAGATAAAAAGAAAAAAGAAAAAATTGATCTTAAAAATGAGGCTGAAAGTTTCATTTACACCACAGAAAAATTAGTTAATCATGACCTTAAGGATAAAATTTCCCAAGAACAAGGAATTAAGGTTACAGATGCAGTAAAAGAAGTAAAAGAAGTATTAGATAAAGAAGTAGATGAACTAAAACCAAAACTAGAGGCATTAAAATCAACAGTAAATGAAATTACTACTGAACTTTACAAAAACGCTACACCACCTCCAGGTTCAGAGCAAGAAAGAGGTAAAGAATCACAAAACCAAACAGGTGAGGGACAAGAGCAAACAACAACTGAACAAGCTTCTGAATCATCTTCAACTGATGAAACAAAAAATAACTAATTCTAGGAAATTAATCGTTTATACAGCAATAACAATTAAAGATTAATTCATGACTGCCAAACGAGATTATTATGAGGTTTTAGGAGTTTCAAAAACTACTCCTGTAGACGAAATTAAGTCTCAATATAGAAAATTAGCTTTAAAGTTTCATCCTGATAGAAACAAAACTAAAGAAGCAGCAGAACATTTTAAAGAAATTTCTGAAGCATATGCTGTTATTTCGGATCCTGAGAAAAGAAAAATTTACGACCTATACGGTCATGCAGGAGTTGATGGGCGATATAGCTCTGATGATATTTTCCAAGGTGCTAGTGCAAATTTTAGCGATATTTTTGGACGAGGTGGAGGAGGATTTGACTCTATTTTTGAATCAATATTTGGCAGAGGAGGAGGTTTTGGGGCACAACAACAAAGAGGATCTGATCTTCTATATGAGACTTCAATCACTTTAGAGGATGTTTTTTCTGGAAAAAAAATGGAAATAGAATTAAATAAAAATATTGAATGTAATACTTGTAATGGTTCAGGTTGTAAATCTGGAACAAATCAAAAAACTTGTAGTAGTTGTAAAGGACAAGGTCAAGTTCGTAAAAGTAGAAGCATGGGATTTGCTTCTTTTGTAACCGTTGAGCCTTGTACTTCGTGTAGAGGTAAAGGATCAATAATTGAAACGCCCTGTACTGAATGCAAAGGAAGTGGTAAGAAAAAAGGAATCAAAAAATTATCTTTTGATATACCACCAGGTGTTGATAATGGCGATTACACAATTCCAAATGAAGGGGATGAAATTCCTGGAGGTATGAACGGAGATCTAATTATTAGGATTCGTATTTTATCTCATCAAAATTTTAAAAGAGATGGAGCAGATATTTTTTATGATCAAGATATTTCAATGATTGACGCTACTCTTGGAAAAGAAGTAACTATTCCAGTTTTAAATGGAAATGAAAAAATAAAAATTGAAGCAGGTAGTCAACCAAATACTATAATCAAATTAAAAGGAAAAGGATTACCACGAATGAATTCTCGAGGTCGAGGAGATCAATATATCAGAGTTGTGGTAAACATACCAAAAAAAATTAGCAAGCATCAAAAAAATATTTTACAAGAGTTTCAAAATTCATCTGAGTAGTTATTAAAAATTGAAAATTGCCTTAGATGTTGATGGAGTTATAGCAGATGTAATTGAATCTTGGTTAAGCTATAGTAATCAAATTAGGCCTACTATTTTTAAAGAAGAAATTACAACCTGGGATTTTTGGAAAAAATTCGACATAAATAGATATAATTTTTACAAAGAACTAACGTTATGTTGGAAAAATTGGCATATTCTTCCTCCAACTGAGCCTTATTTGTCTCAAATTACAAAAGAATTAGCTGAATTTGGTCAGGTAGATATTGTTACAGCAAGAGAATTGTCTACTGATATTTTTTAAAAAATTGCCCAAAACTACATGAAGTAAAATATGAAAATTATGTCTCTGTAATAGATGGAACAATGAAGGCAGATTTGGACTACGATCTCTTTATTGATGATTCTCCTCTAAATAACAAAAAATTTTTAGAATATAAGAAATTTTTTTTAATTTACTCCCAACCTTAGAATATGCATATTTCTATTTTAAAAATAATTTCTTCTCTTTCAGATGCTGTTAACAAATTAAATTCAATACCTTGATCATTCTTTGAAAAAATCTCTGAATACCACTCGATGACCTTTCCGCACATGTGTTGAATGTCTAGAATTTAATATTTCTTTAATTTTACCACTATCGTAGTATTTGGTATTATATCGACCTAACACCTTCTTGCAATTATTACAATAAATTTCTCTAAATTTCATTTTATCACAGTAAGTTACTTGGATCGATTTTAAAAAACTGTGTAATAAAGAAACTTATTCTAGATTTTCAAGTTTCAAATTGCGGGAGTCACCCAGCCTGGCCAACGGTGTAAGGTTCAGATCCTTATCTTCTAGGAGTTCGTGGGTTCAAATCCCACCTCCCGCATACAAATCATTACTAATTCTCCAAGATTTTCTTAATATTCTTCAAAAGAAGATTATTTATAATCTCTCCAGGAGCTTTTCCCCTAAGCTCCTTCATGGCAATTCCCATTAATGGACCCATAGCTCTTTCTTTTTGATTTTGGATTAATCCTTTGTTTTCATCTATTATTTTTCCAATTATTTTTTCCAATTTAATCTCGTCAACTGTCTCAATTTTGGTATTTTTAAGAGCCTGTTCGATGGTATTTGATTTTTCACCCATAATATTCTCAAAAATTATATCAATAGATTCTTTAGTTATCTTTCCGTTTTCCAAAAGTTCAAAGGCTTTTGTAATCTCTTCATTTTTTAACAATTTCGAGTTCAATCCATCTCTTTCTAATCTAGTTATTGAAGAACAAAGTACCGAAGCAATAAAAGTTGAATTAACTGATGTTTTTTTCACAATTTTTTCAAACAAATCAATATATGGTGAATCAAAAATTTGTTCAGCTAATTGTTCATTCAAACCATATTTTTTTCGAATTTCTTCAAGAGATTCATTCCAAGGTTTAGGAATATTTTTTTCGGCATATTCTAATTCATTTTTTGATAGAGTAATTGGTGGAATATCAGTTTCAGGATACATTCTAGAAGCCCCTGGACGCGGTCTAAGAAATACGGTATCCCCATTTGGAGTAGCCAATCTAGTTTCTGCAGGAACTCCACTAGAGGCTTGGTTGATCCTGTTGATTATCGAGTCTATAGCAAAGCCAATTTTAGATGAAGGTGCAGCTATTATCAAAAAGGCATCATTCTCTTTAATGTCAAGCACTTTTTTTACAATAATAATATCTTCTTCTTCTATTCCGTAATTTGGTAACTCGTCTGAATGAAAAACTCCCCCAATCCCATAAAATTTTACTAGTTGTCCTATCTCCTTTCCTAGTCTAATTCCTTCGTAGGGAGAATATCCAAACATTCCTACAAAATTCTGAATTTTTATTGCTTTGATAATGGAATTGTCTTTTAGGGCTTTTTGAATGATTTTTGATGGGCAATTTTTCCAATTATTGGTTATCTCATAAACATTATCTTTTGATATTCCCAGAAAATTTGAATCTTGTAATTTTTTAGCAATTTTGACCAAGCCATATTGTCTTTTAGCCTCAAATTCTACAATTTTTTCTAATTGGTCTAATTGTTGAACACCCTTAACCTCAACTACAGCTCCACCATCTTTTACAGATACATTTACATCTTGTCGAATTGATCCAATGCCTCTTGTTACTTTTTTAGTACTTCTTAACAATTTTCCAAGAGACAATGCTATTTTTTTAATTTCTACAGGTTTTCCTTCAACAGGATCTAATGCTATTTCAACTAGTGGTACCCCAAGTCGGTCAAGACTATATTCTCTAATAGTTCCCTTATCTCCGAGAAGCTTTGCTGCATCCTCTTCTAGACAAATTGATTGCACACCAATTTTATCTCCATTAACTTCAATATAACCACCTTGCGAAATTAAAATGGTTCGTTGAAAACCTGTTGTGTTTGAACCATCAATTACTGTTTTTCTCATTGGGTATAATTCAGGAAAAATATTTGATTTTAAGGAAGATGCAATAATCAAAGCTAGTATTCTTGCATCTTTATCCAAATCATGGGGTGGTTCTTCATCTTTTTCTACAAGACAACTACTTTGAGGATTTGCATAATACATTATTGTCTTTGATTTTGATTTTTCAAATAAAGCTGCAGGATCATACTTTCCCAATTCACTTTTTACTGCTCGCAATTTTCTTTGAAATTTACTAGTATATTCATCAGATTCAATTGGTTTGCAATTACAAAATAATTTTTTATTAGTAGCTAATTGTTGATGAATTTCCAAACCAACCTTTAATCCAACATTTTCAATAATAAATTCAGACAATTATCAAAACTTCCATTTTCTAATAAGATATCTCAGAGGAAATATTCTCTAACATAATTTTTTTTAAATCTTCATTATCTCTTGAATTTGCAACTGCCCACATAGTTTTAACTAGTGCTACTTCTGGAATCATATTTTCTAGTGGGATAATTCCTAAATTAAGTAAATCTCGTCCACTTTCATATACAGTCATGCGTACTCTTCCCTCAATACACTGAGAAGTCATACCTAAAAAAATGCCATTTTCATGTGCTTTTTTTATTGATTCATACATTGTTTTTCCAATATGTCCTAAACCAGTTCCTTCAAAAATTATGGCTTTATATCCCATTTCAATTATTTTTTCTATAATCTTTGAATCAAAACCTGGATAGTATTTTATCAATGCAACTTTTGTATCAAGATGAATTTTTGGACTGAAGACTTTTGTTTTAAAGAACTTCTCTCTAGTATTTTTCTGAATATTATTATTAAAGATGAGATATGCTGGAGAATCTCCAACTGTTTGAAATGCATTTCTTTTACTTGTGTGGTTTTTTCTTACTCTAGTACCAAAATGACAAGCTATAATTTCATCACTTTCATCATAATGCATGATTACATAGATTCCTTTAGTTTTAGATTCAACTAGAAATTTAGTTGCTCCAATTAAATTAAGAGCAGCATCTGAAGATGCTCTATCTGAAGATCTTTGAGAGCCAACTAATGCAATAGGAATTGGATATCCTGATAATGAAAAAGAAAGAAATGATGATGTATAATGCATGGTATCTGTTCCATGAGCAATAATAATTCCTGAATAATCCGAATTAGAATATCCTTCTAATTTTTTAGCAATTTTTAACCAATGGTCTGGCATAATATTTTCAGAATATTCTGAAAATAATACTTCAGTATCTATATTAGCAATTCTTGCTAATTCAGGTACTGATGAATTTAGTTCTTCAGCAGTCAA
Source organism: Candidatus Nitrosopumilus sp. (assembly GCA_029861785.1). Taxonomy (GTDB): domain Archaea; phylum Thermoproteota; class Nitrososphaeria; order Nitrososphaerales; family Nitrosopumilaceae; genus Nitrosomaritimum. The sequence continues at coordinate 30,765 of JAOTYR010000001.1, read as the reverse complement.
GATTGGTGTAACTGCACCTGTTCTATAATCCACCTTGCTTGCAATCGTACCACCAGTAGACAAGAGAAGTATTTTTGGTAATGATGGATTTGTTTCGAGTTTTTGTATTTTCTCAACATTTTTTTCAGCTGTGGATAATTTCTCAACATTTTCAATTTTGTCTATCTCTAATCCAACGTTATAACCACTGTTTAATTTTAGAACAACATGTTTATCGTCACTGTGCTCATATCTAGGCATAATTATCCCAGAAAAAGTTAGGTCTGATAAGATCTTGACTGAATCTCCAACTACAAGATCATTTAATTTTAGAAATTCTAATGATCTTCCTATATATCCGGTATATTCAGACATTTACCAGAACTACTTTTTGTCTATTTAATAAAAACTACCTGTAATAGGAAGCTACCAATTTTTCGCCTATCTTGAGGTCTTTTTGTTCGCGTACTTTCTTTACTGCTTCTTCAAAATGTTTCATTGTGACCTTGGCATTTTCAGAGCTCTTTTCAACGTCCTTAAGATCTGGCTGTTTATCCAAAAATTCATGAATAACTAACGAAACCGCAGTATTTGCAATAGCGGCAACATCTGCACCACTTAACCCATCAGTTAATTCTGCAATTTTATCGTAATCAACATGTTGTGGATCATTAACATCATCAATAACTGGAATTATCTTTGAGCCAATTTTAATTATCATCTTCCTACTTTCTTTATCTGGTAATGGAATTTGTATAATTTTATCAAATCTTCCTGGTCTAAGCAATGCTGGATCAATCATATCTGCTCTGTTAGTAGCAGCTAATACAACTACTCCATGCATATTTTCCATGCCATCTAACTCAGTTAGTAATTGACTAACGACTCTTTCAGTAACAGCGGTTTCGCCCCCTGCCCCTCTAATTGGTGCAATTGAATCAATTTCATCAAAAAATACTACGCATGGCGATGCTTGTCTTGCTCTTCTAAAAATTTCTCTTATTCCACGTTCTGATTCTCCTACCCATTTTGATAATAATTCTGGACCTCTAACAGAAACGAAATTTGCCTCACTTTCTGTAGCAACTGCTTTAGCTAGAAGGGTTTTTCCTGTACCACTAGGACCATGAAGTAAAATTCCTCTAGGCATTCTATGTCCTAATTTATCGTAAAGCCCTGGATATTTCATTGGCCATTCAACTGCTTCTTGAAGTTCACGTTTTACATCCTCTAATCCTCCTACATCATCCCACTTAACATCTGGATTTTCAATGAATACTTCTCTCATTCCTGACGGTGTTACTTCAATCAAAGCTTTTTGAAAGTCTTCATGGTTTACAATTAGTTGTTCTAGAGTCTCTGGAGGTATCTTTTCCTCTTCCAAATTTAATACGGGAAGTAATCTTCTCAAACATTTCATTGCAGCTTCTTTACATAGGTATTCTAAATCTGCTCCAACATATCCATGGCTGACACTCGCAATTTTGTCAATATCAACATCATCAGTCAAAGGCATGTTTCTACTATGAATAGAGAGAATGTCTTTTCTTCCCCTCTTATCTGGAACTTTGATTTCAATTTCTCTATCAAATCTTCCAGGTCTTCGTAGAGCAGGATCAATTGCATTTGGTCTATTTGTTGCAGCAATTACGATTACTCTTCCCCTTGCCTCTAAACCATCCATTAAAGATAACATTTGTGAAACAACCCTTCTTTCAACTTCTCCAGTTACTTCTTCTCTTTTTGGTGCAATAGAATCAATTTCATCTACAAAAATAATAGAAGGTGCTTTTTCCCTTGCTTCTTTGAAAATCTCTCGTAATCTAGCTTCACTTTCACCATAAAACTTACTCATAATTTCAGGACCTGATATGCTAATGAAATGAGCTTGACTCTCATTTGCAACTGCCTTTGCAAGTAATGTTTTACCGGTCCCGGGAGGACCAAATAATAAAACGCCTTTTGGAGCTTCTATTCCTAATTTTTCAAATATTTCAGGATGCCTTAATGGCAATTCAATCATTTCTCTTACTTTTTTAATCTCATCTTGAATTCCACCAATATCTTCATACGTTACTTGAGGAACGCCTCGTAATGTCTCTCCTTTTTCAGCAATATGAAAAACAGTTTTTTGAGTAACCAATACTGCATCAGCTCCTGGCGTTACACCAATAACTTGAAAAGTTAAACGTCCACCAAAATATGGAACCATTACATTATCCCCCTTTATCAAAGGTACACTTTCTAGTGCATCAGCTAAATATCTTTCATCAATTGGAGGAATTGCCTCTAATGGAGCAACTACCACTTTTTCAGCAGCTACTGCTTTAATTTTTCTCACTGTAATAGTGTCTCCTATAGCGATTCCAGAATTATTTCGACCTAACCCATCGATTCTAATAATTCCCTTTCCCTCATCTGAAGGGTAAAGTGGAAGACATTTTGCAACAGTTCTTCTCTTACCTTTTATTTCAATTACATCACCAGTTGATGCCCCAAGTGTATCCATAGAATCATAATCAATTCTTGCTACTCCACGACCAACATCTCGGGTATAAGCTTCTAACACTTTCAATGAAAGAGCATTCTGACTCATAAATGAAATTCAGTCGTCTAATTTTTATACCTTTGTGGTGTTTTCATCGAAAACAGCATAAAATCACAAGCTTAAAATCTACATTAAGCAGGAAACGATCTACTTGGGTAAAAGACCATTAGTAAGAAGACGTGGCCGTGGAGGAAATCAATTTAGAGCGACTTCAACTGGTAAAATAGGACATCAGGCCAAGTATCCACGTTTTCCCTTATCTGAGCAACATACCGGAGAAGTAATTGATTTAGTTCATGAGCGTGGTAGAGAAGCTCCCCTTTCCAAAGTAAGATTTGAAGACGGTTCTGTTTCTTTTGTACCTGCAGTTCTTGGAACAAGAGTTGGCACAATTTTGAATTTTGGTTTAAAATCAATTATCGAGAAGGGAAATGTGATTAGTGTCCAGAACATCCCTGATGGTACTATTGTTTGTAATATTGAAAGACACTTTGGCGATGGCGGTGCTATTGTAAAATCTGCGGGAACTGATGCAACCGTATTCTCACATGGAGAAGAAGGAGTTACCATAAAGCTTCCATCTGGAAAATTTATCACACTTAATCCTAAAAACAGAGCTATGATTGGTACTCTTGCTGGTGGCGGTTCTACTGATAGACCCTTTATGTTGGCAGGTAACAAATGGCGAAGTTTCAGATCTAAAGGACAAAAATATCCAATTGTAAGAGGTGTCGCCCAAGCCGCATATGTTCACCCTCATGGAGGTGGTAGACATCAACATGTTGGACAAAGCTCTACAGTTTCCCGTGATGCTCCACCAGGTGCAAAAGTGGGAAGTATTGCTGCAAGAAAAACTGGTAGAGCTAGAATTAAAGAAAGAAAGTAGATTCTACAAGTGTCTATTACAACCTAAAATTGATAAATAACTTAAGAATCCTAATTTCTGAATGACTAATCAAAGGATTAGAGTTTTTGTAAAAGGAAAGGTACAAGGAGTTTTTTTTCGACAAACTCTAAAAGTAAAAGCTAAACAAAATAATGTTTTAGGGTGGGTAAAAAATCTTGATGATGGAAGAGTAGAAGCCATTCTTGAAGGCAATGAAGAAAATGTAAGTACTATAGTAGAATGGTGTCATGGTGGGCCGGCTAACGCTAGAGTTGAAGACGTAGATATTAGAAATGAAAAATTTACAAATGAATTTTCAAAGTTTGATGTGTTATACTAGATAATAAATTTAGATTTTATAATATAAATTAAAAATCATAAATTAATGGTAGCAGGTCTGTTGGTTCCAGTCTAAACGGATAGCCCCATTTCAAGGCATACAAGATCCGCCACGTAGACGAGGAAGCGTGGATGCTCCACCTTAGGATTGCTCCCTCCCGGACCTCATCCCTTTCGATGGTTCGGTCTTAGAAGTTATCCCTTCGGATAGTTCTAGTCCTGTAACCACCCGCCTCGGCGTGATTTCATTTCCGCACACCAAGCGGGAATTACCAATCTAGAGATTTACCCAACAGTTACTGATCTCTGCATATAGCCGGTTTCAGAATAGGGCACGGCTGGCACCCTGATCCTCCCTACTACCATTTTTCTTTGAAAGTATTGTTATATTTGCATTAGGTTTTGTTTCCTTTTAGTTTTAAAACAACATTGCAGACAGAACAGGTAATGCCAGTACACTCACATCCACATTTTTCACAAATTTTTTTTTGCTTTTTATTGGAATCTTTTACAATTTGAGATACTCTAATTATTGATTGATATAGATTATTTTTTATTCCACTATGTTTATTCTCTAATGAATTTAGAAATTCTCTAATTTCTGTTCTAATACCTTCACTCATGTGTGGACATGGTTCAGATTGAAAGGGAATATTATTTGTAAATGCATAAAATACAATTTCTGATTCATAAATTTCGGAAAATGGTTTAATTTTTCTTAATGAATTTCCAGAAGTGTCTGGGTCCATCCAACCTACTTTACTTGTGTCGCCAGATAACATGTTTATGACAAAAGTTTGTAAAGTATCGTCTAAATTATGACCAGTAGCTATTACCTTTGCACCAATATCTTTTGCCGCATATTCCATTGCCCTTCTACGCAAAGTTCCACAAATAGAACAAGAAGTTTTTTTCTCATTTTCTCTTAAATCTAGTGCTTCATCTAATGTTAATTCAAATAATTCTTTAAAGGAAAACGTGCTTAATTCCACATTTAGATTTTGGCAAAACTTTTCTACAATTTCAAGGGCTTCATTTCTATATCCCGATATTCCTTCATCTATAGTAACCGCCTTAATTCTAAAATTATGATTTTTTGCCATTTTATTCATAATATTTAGGAGTGCAAGTGAATCCTTTCCTCCAGAGACTGCAACTGCAACAAGTTCATCATTTTGAACCATTTTATATTTTGAAATAGTTTTAGCTGTTTTACGCAATATTGAATTTGAAAAACATTTAGAACAAAGTTTCTCACCAGAATACTTCCTAGTAAATGCAATCTGATTATCGCATCTATCGCATTTCATTGATCTCACCCTAAATTTTTCATTAATTATTCTTTAGGAATTTTTTAGATTGTAAACCAACCCGATTTAATATATGATAATGCTATATTTAATCCAAACAAGGCAAAAGTAAACCCATAGATTCCCCACATTATTCCATTAACTAATTTTTCTGATAATCTCTGATCAATAATAGTATGAACAAATTTTCCACCATCCAAAATGGGTAGTGGAAGCATATTGATTATACCAATGAAAAAGGAAATCATCCATAACCATAACAAAAACATTGAAACACCTGGATCATTCCATTCGATAAAATTTAAAACAGGTTTGTATGCCAAAGAATTGTCACGCATTATTCCAATCAAACCTCTTTCAGCATCTTCAGGAGATGGCATGATTTCAACTGAAAAATCTAATTTTTCTCCACTTCTTAGAACAGAAACATCGGCAGTTTCTCCAGGACTTAGACTGGGAAAATCAACCGGACTCAAAATTGATATTCCATTTATTGACGTAATAATATCATTTGACAACAGTCCTGCTTGCTCAGCTCCTGAATTCTCAATTATGGAAAGAATCAAAACACCTTGAGGTAATTCATAAAAGATACTTAATAGAGGCTCCGGCATTATCAAAGCAAATAATGGATTTGTCAAGAGAATTGCTCCTAAAACAAATGCGAAAATTACATTTGCAGTAGCTCCTGCTCCAATAACTCTTAATTTTGAAATCTTTTTTGCTTTGTTAAACTCTTCCTCATCTGGTTCTACAAATCCTGCAAACATTGCAATAAAAATTGCAAATCCTCCAGTCTTTATCTTAATTTTTTCTAACGCTGCTACTATTCCATGTGCACCTTCATGAACAACTAAAACTATTGGAATTGATAAAAGAAAATATGTAATTGATGCTGAAGAGGTTAAAGTCACTCCAGGAATTAAAACAGTAAGTTCTGAAAAATCTGTAGGTGCTACAAAAAACTTTGAAACATTATCTAACAAAAACCAAAATGCAAATCCCATCATAATAAAACCTGCTATAACACTTACATCTGCAAATACTCTAATTCCTCTCCTCGTACGCCCCAGAATTTTTGTTAATACGGTTTGAACTTGTTTATTTTTGTAAACAAGACTATAAGCTTTGATTTCAACCCCATATTTTTCAAGTTTTAAACCCTTGGCTGTTACCACAATTACCACCCAAGCTATTAACACATAGATAATCGAATTTTGAGTAATAAAATCAAGTTCCAAACTAATTGTTAATTTTTTAAACCTCGGCCATTTATCGTTTACTATGAAGCCAACGATAATTGTCTCAACTTATCCCGACAAAAAATCGGTTATCAAAATTTCAAATGAATTAGTTAAAGCCAAAATTGTTGCGTGTGTTAACATTTCAAAAATTTCTTCTGTTTATGCATGGCAAGGTAAAATTAAAAATTCATCAGAATATCTGGCTTTGTTTAAGACCACCCACAAAAATAAAAAAATCCTAAAAGAAAAAATCCAATCTTCTCATCCCTATGATATTCCTGAAATAGCAGAAATTAATGTCCAATCAATTAACAAACCTTATCTTGAATGGTTGAAAGATTCTACTTAAGATTCAACAGGAAATCGTAATAATGAAACAATTCCTCCAAGACCAGTTACTCTAAGACCAATATCCGTGGAAGAATCAACACCATATGTCTTTACACCTTTACTTTCTGCATCATTGAGAAAATCAATTACTTTTTTTTCATTATATGTTTGAATTACTTTGTCTGAGAAAACAAGTGATTCAACTGCACCAAATTGATTTGCTTTGAATGTTTCTTCAAAACCCATTGTAAATTTTTTACTTTTTTTATTTGCCATGGTCATGATTTCATCAATAATGGAAGAAACTTTAGCTAATTTGCTTTCAGACATTATCTCTTTCATGGTTTGAGATTTAGTAAATATGTAAATACCATCTTCTCCTCCTGAATCTATTCCATCGATAACCTGAACTTTAAGTTTCTTGGTTTGAGGTTTTTGAAGAAAATTTGCAAATCGTTTTTTTGTTTCTCCTGGACCAAAAATGATAATGGAATCTATATCTTGAATGATAGAAAATATGGCCTGCTGAACTTGTTCAAAAAATTTTTCAAGATTAAAATTAGTTTTGTATCTTTTTCCTCCCCAACCTGAATAAATATTTGGAATAAACTGTAAATGCGTTCCTTTTAATCTTGCAATCCCACAATCACCTGTATCAATAGCAACTAGCAAAAAACCGATTTGTTTATTATTTGACTCAACTAAATTCTTTTCAACTGGTAACCAATTTTTTTTTGTAATTGTAATACCATCATTGACTTTTAGAATAAATGAGTGATGCGATCCATGCGGTACCAATTCATTGCTTGATTCAGAAATGGTTCCACCTATTCTTAATCTATCTAAAACATCATCAAGTGAAATTTTTTCTACATTAAGTGCAATTCGAACTTTGATCCTTTCCCCTTTATCGGGTCTTGAATAATCCTTTTCTTGTTTTATTACTCTAGTAGTGTCACCTACAACTGTATCGCCCTCTTTTATTATACGCCTAAGATTGAACAAATCATCTGAATCTTCAGGAATTATAGAGATTGAATTTTCATCAATAATCTTTGTAATCATAATAATACAATAGGAATCAAAGAAAAAAGAGTTTAGCTATTAACTTCTGAATTTTTATCGTTTGCTTTTTTCTTTAGATAATTTTCTACCCAATCTAATGTTAGAACACCTGATTCAGCTAAATTTGTTAATGAATTTGAAGAAGCCTCACCTGTAACTTTTCCGTTATCTCTTTTAATCTGACGCCACTTTAAGGAAGTATTTCCACTTTTTGAATTGTAGATTATTCCAAGCACATCTCTTGCATTGACAAAAGTAATATCTCGTATTTTTTTCAAGGTTACTTTATCTGCTGCCTCAACGTAAATGCTACCTAAACTCTCCTCTCTTTCAGCAAAAACCTCATAATCCTCTAAATAGCTTCTGGGAGCATATGATTTACATGTACTTGATATGATAAATTTTCTAAAACTTTCAAGTGAAGTAGCCATATCAATTGTAACCATTTTGAAAGATTGAGCAATTGGCCATTTATCAAGCTTCTTGAAAGACTCAATTAGTCTCAGAACAAATTTTCCTTTGCAGGCAGTGATGTTTTTATCCCTATGATTGATGATGAGGATCTTGAGTTCTGAGCCTGCTTTTAGAATTTTTATGATAGATCGATTATTTTAATTCATGAAATTCTCAACAGAATATCTTGAATTTAATATAAAAACTAGAAGAGCGTTGATTAACATCACTCCTAATATAAGAAAATTGGTTACAAAAAGCAAAATCCAAGAAGGATTATGTCTTGTAAATGCAATGCATATCACAGCAAGTGTGTTCATTAATGATAATGAAAGTGGCTTACATCAGGATTATGAAAAATGGTTAGAGGGTCTTGCTCCCCATGAACCAACAGAACAGTACAATCACAATAAAACAGGGGAGGATAATGCGGATGCTCATTTAAAACGGCAAATAATGGGAAGAGAGGTTGTAGTAGCAATTACAAATGGGGAACTAGATTTTGGTCCATGGGAACAAATTTTCTATGGGGAATTTGATGGGCGAAGACCAAAACGAGTTCTAGTAAAAATTATTGGGGAGTAAACAAACTATCCAAAGTCAGCATCTCTTTTTTGACTTTGTGATTCATTTTTTCTTGCGGCTTCTCTAAATTCATCATCATGATTTTGAAGACCATGACCACATTTTACACAAGCAACTTTGTAACCATCATCATCTTTTTGATAAGTTTCACAACCACAAAAACATGCCATAAGGATAAATAATTTATCTGACGATATATCTTTTGGGATAAACAGCTCTTCTTTAATTTTGAATTTCTACTTTACAACATTCTCCAACTGGGATATCATGATCATGAGGGCATTTTCTAGGATGTTTTAACATCGTACAAAGTGCATCTGTAAATTGTTTATTCATATGATGTTCAATACCACATACCATTTCTTCATCTATTTCCACTTTGAGTGCACTATCCATTAGGACTTCTAATAATCTACTATTTCTCATCATACTGGAACCGACTTTTTCACCTTCTTCGGTTAGAACGACTCCTGCTTTGTTGTAATTTACTAAATTTCTCTCATTTAATTTTTTTAACATCTGGACAACACTTGGTTGTCTAACATTAAGCATTTTTGCAATAGTGCTAATTTTTACTTCCCCACCACGTTCTTTAATGTGCCAAATGGCTTTTAGATACATCTCAACATGTTCAGCTTCCGCAGTTCCAACAAACAGAGTTTCGTCATCTAATATGTCCATATCAGACCTTCTTTGAATCTTTTAATAAATATTCAAAATATTCTCTTGCAAAAACTGCTAATCCGGCATGATCTGCCCAAATTGCAACTATTTCATTGGATTTTCCCTCTCCTCTTTCTGGACCTAATAAAATTACAACATATCTTTTATCAGAAATTATACCTCCTCCAAACAATCCTTTTTTAATTTTTACATTTGCCACCCTTTTGATAGCAGTTATTGCAACTTTATCCATTTTATCCGAAGTAAGAAGAGTAATTTTAACTCCTTTATCATGAAGTAATCTTAGCTTTGGCAAGGATAACTTAACCAGCTCTTGCCCAGCTTCTGGTATTGCAATCATTACTTCATTTCTACAAGATTCGACCATTTCTAAAATTTTTGTAGTAATATTTACTGCACCAGAAAGTACCCAGATATCTGGTTTCTCACTGGTTCCACTTTTTTCATATAAGGGAACTAATTCATTTAGAATAATATTTTGATTTTCTGAAAAATCTCTTTCTATCTTTTGTTTTGTAGTTTCCAGCCCCGTTGATGGCGACTTGGCGAAGTATTTTGTTGGCCTGGAATCATCCGAACCTATCCAACCTTTTTCCTCAAGTGTTCCTAACACCTCATAAATTTTAGAATAAGGAACTCCCGATTTTTGACTAAGATCGGATGCTGTAAGCTCCCCATCTTTTAGTAATGAAGTAAATGTCCTTGTTTCGTAGCTAGTTAATCCAATTTTTTCTAGGGCCCTTCTAGTTTTATCAGATATGTTCATGCGATCTAATCGATTGGATTTGATATTTAAATTAGATATGCCTAGAACCTAAATTCCACACGGGGGGTAGTGTGAAATGGATTATATACTATTTCAGAAGGTTTTCAAATATAGATGGCTCTAATTCAGATTTCCAATCAATCAACAAAAAACCTAGGTAAAAAATCTACCATAAGATTTACTCAAAGTATTTGCCCTGATTGTAATATGATTTTAGATGCTGAAGTTTTTGAAAGAGATGATAAAGTCTACATGTCAAAAATTTGTCCCACTCACGGAGAATGTGAGGAATTATACTTTGGTTCTTATCAAATGTACAAAAAATTCAGTACCTATTGGGTAGATGGAAAAGGAGCTCATGCCCCAAATGTAATGATTGACAAGTGTTCATGTCCAAATAACTGTGGATTGTGCTCAAACCACTTATCTCACAGTGGATTAGCAAACATGATAGTTACTAACAGATGTGATTTGACTTGCTGGTATTGTTTCTTTTATGTAAAGAAAGGACTTGAGGGTGCTTACATGTATGAACCAGATCATGAACAAGTTAGAGGAATGATGAAGACCCTAAAGGCTGAAAGACCAATTCCTGGAAACTCTATGCAAATTACTGGTGGCGAACCAATGCTAAGAGAAGACATTACTGATCTTATTAAAATAATGAAAGAAGAAGGCGTTGATCATATCCAAATGAACACAAATGGTATTAGACATGCCATGGATCCAGAGGCTGCAAGAGAAGTAAGGCTTGCGGGATGTAACAATTTGTATCTTAGCTTTGACGGTGTAACTGCCAGAACAAACCCAAAAAACCACTGGGAAATTCCTTATGCCCTTGATAGTTGCAGAAAAACTGGAACAACTGTTGTATTTGTTCCAACTGTAATCAAATCAATTAATGATCATGAATTAGGTGGTATCATTAGATATGCTCAAAAAAATATGGATGTAGTTCATGCTGTTAACTTTCAACCAGTATCACTAACTGGAAGAATGGGCAAAGGTGAGCGGGAAAAATATCGAATTACAGTCCCTGATTGTATTCAAAGAATAGAAGAGCAAACAAATGGTGAGGTAACTGTGGATGATTGGTTCCCAGTACCAAGTTGTATGCCACTAACCAATGTAATAGAAGCATTTTCAAGCAAACCAAAGTATGAGCTATCAATACACTTTGCTTGCGGTGCAGGAACATACATCTTTGAAGATGAAGAGACAAAGAAATTTGTACCATTAACAAAATTCTGTGATATTCAAGGAATGCTAGAATTATTTGAAGACAAATCCGAAGAAATCCGTTCTGGTAAAAACAAATACTTCACAATGCTTGAAGTTGTCCGAAAACTAAAAGGCTTTGTTGATACAAAGAAACAACCTGCAGGATTAGACCTAGCAAAGATGTTTGGAAACATCTTGATGAAAAGATCATTTGATTCAATTGGCTCTTGGCATGTTAAAGGACTATTTCTGGGCATGATGCACTTTCAAGACAAATACAATGAGGATCTTGAAAGATTACAAAGATGTGATATTCATTATGTGACACCAGATCTCAGAATTATTCCATTTTGCGCATTCAATGTAATTCCAGAATGGTACAGAGATAGAATTCAAAAGAAATACTCTATCACTGTAGAGGAGTGGGAAGAAAGAGAAGGTGTGAAACTTGAAGACGGTCTTTACAGAGGCCTTATGAGACGTGGTGCAGGTGATGAACTTGCTGCGGGTTGTGCAAAGAGTCAGATGTTCCATGATGCAGCACAAGCTACAATGTAAGACTAACCTTTTAAATCAAAAATTCTTTATTCAAAAGAGTAATAACCTTACAAATTGGTGCAAATTTGATGAATTCCCAAGCCCAAATATTAAAGATTGGCATATTTGATTTCAGGTTAAATCATCTATTGGTGATTGGGGTACTAGTTTTATCGTTTTCAATATCTTTTATGATTAGATCTCAAGGTGCAGATTATGGTTTTGAGCTAAACGAATTTGATCCTTTCTTTAATTTTAGAGCAACAGAATTCATTGTAGAAAATGGCTATTCAGAATACTTTGATTGGCATGATGATTTGAGCTGGTATCCAGAAGGAAGAAATGTATCTGCAACATCCCAAATAATGCTTCACTTTACAGCAGCCATTACATATCAAATTTTTGGGGGAGACTCTAGTCTTTATGACTTTACTATTTTATTTCCTGTAGTTTTTGGTTCATTAACTGTCATAGTAATTTTTGCTCTAGTTCGAGTAATAGGGGGAACAACTGCGGGACTTTTTGCAGCTATATTATATTCAGTATCTGTGCCAATTTTGTTGAGAGGAACAATGGGGTGGTTCAAATCAGAACCATTAGGTCTATTTTATGGATTATTGGGAATGTACTTTTTTCTTAGTGGAATAAAATCAGAAAATAAAAAAATTGCAATTATTAAATTAATTGTAGGAGGTATAATTTTGGCTTTTGGACTAGCTTCTTGGGGGGGAATACAATTTTTTGTAATTCCAATTGGAATGTTTATTTTAGTACTTCCCTTTGTCAGAAAAGATCACGAATTTATCATTTGGAGCATTCCTATTTTTGTATCCTCATTTTTGTTAACTGTACTAATATTTGAAAGACCTGGAACAGGTTTTGTATTTGGCATTGGCGGTTTTTCTTTAATTATCCCTACTGGATTTTTAATATCTTGCATATTTATTCAAAAAATCAGTAAAATCAAGAATAAAACAAGAAATGGGTTGATCTTTTTGTTTATGCTAATAATTATTGGTTCCTTTTCATTGATAATTAATGAAGAAGCTAGAATTTTGCCTTTACCCAGTTTTCGTTATTTAAACGCAATAAATCCATTTCTTACTACTGACAATGCATTAGTTGATTCAGTAGCAGAACACGCAACAACAACACTTACACAATCCTTTTTCTTTCATTCTATTTTAATGATTTTTGCAGGACTAGGAATTTGGATTATCCTGAGTAAAAAATCTGATAGCAGTTCTTATATCAGAAATGACATGATGGTATTTTCTTTAATAATAGGTTTAACAGGAGTTTATGTTAGCTCGGCGTTTATTAGGTTAGAAGTTTTTGCTTCTATTGCACTAATTATATTATCATCCATTGGATTATCAATTTTAACTAAAGAGATTTTTAATAACAAAAATTTTTATGAAAATCTACGTACAAAAAATATTTTAAAAATCTCATTTTTGGGAGTAATAATTATTTTTCTTTTAATACCTCTGGTATTTCCTACAAATTCAAATTGGATAAATAGTGCAAAGGCTCCTCTTACAATCCTGAATGGTGGTTCAAATTTTGGAGTTGTCACAAATGATTGGAAGGGATCATTTGAGTGGCTAAACACAAACACTCCTGAAGACTCAGTAGTCGCTGCATGGTGGGATTATGGGTATTGGATAACTACAATGTCCGATAGAGCTACTCTAGCAGATAATTTCACTGGCAATCATACGCGAATCAAAGTAATTGCGCAGACTCTGCTTAGTCCTCCTGATGAAGCATGGAATACTCTTCAAGAGATGGGAGCTGACTATGTATTGGTTTTTGTTGCTGGTCAAAGGGTTGATTCTGGAGTAGATAAACCTGTGTATGTTCTTAATGGAGGAGGAGACGAATCAAAAAAGCAATGGTTTATGCGGATTGCAGGAGAACCTGTTCAAAAATATGTACACTCTGATGGGAGAAGCGGAACAGATTATTTTTGGAATGACACCTTATTGGGAACACTATTTCCATTCTCTACCTTATCTTATGTGGATATAAGAAATACTGAGGTACAGGCTGAAACCTACAGGCCTGGACTCACTCCTTTATATGGTAAGGACATAAAATATCCTACAGATGGTGAAGGACCATTCAGATTTGTTTATGGTTCGCCATCATTTGTGAACGAAGATCGAGTTCTAATTGGCGTATTTGTTTATGAAGTAAATGATAATTATGTTCGATAACAAAAAATTAATAATTAATTTAAAATTAGATTTATTATTTATCTAATTTTGATTAATATGTAAATTTATAAAATTGTATGAAGTTACTGTGTTTCGCTAGATAAACAATTTGAGACGTTGATTAGCCTGTTCTTATTAAAATAAAGAATAAACCAATTTGTGTTTGTTTATTTTTTCAACTCGAATAAAACTAAACCCAGTCTATTTAGAAAGTCTGGGCCATCTAAACTGAAATGTATCTGTAATCTGTTCCAACAGGCCACTTTTCTCTCTGATAATAGGAACTGGAAATATTCGTTTAAAATCATCAACAAAGGGTTCTAATGCATTTTGATTAAACCAATCAGTTATCCACCTCCGTACTGCAAGGTTTGGCGTGACCATTTTTTTTATAATATTCTAAATTGAAAGGAACAATAAGATCTTGGTTTGCATCGTAATATCCTCCTCGTCTGTTACTACAAATTCCCTTTAAACTTGTAAGAATATTGTTATTTTTTTCTAAATTAATGCACTGATAATTTTTTGGCTGCCACTTTTCAGCTTTAGCTCATAAACAATTTCATCTGAATATCTCATAAATTATCAAAAATGTTTAGGGTCTATATCCTCTATAAGCTTCCTCTTCGCCAATTCTTTTTAAAATATATGGTAAACATACCTTATTACTTTCCCGATCTACATTTAGAAAACTTAATCCATTTGGAATCCAACGAGTTATCTCACTGGGTTCAGTACAATATTTTCCGATCAATAAATCCTTGTTTACCTGACGAAGCTCATCATGAAATATCTGGGTAACGTCTTGCATTTCATAATGATCATCTTCTTCATTTACCTTGGCAGTCCCTGAAAGTATTCCATTAAACAAATAATCGTTTTGAAGTTTGTTCTCAGAATCAAAATAATAACGAAATACAAAAACTGGAGGTGTCATTATAGAGTCAGAAACTAACTGCCCTTCCCAAATCCCGACTATACTATCAAAGGAATCAGGTTTGCTCATCTTGGAATATAGCATTGAGTGGTCTTCTTCAGTCATAAATTCAAGTGGATATTTTCTAGCCATGGAAAATGTAAGCATTTCTTGTCCTTTTTGAGGATCTCGAAAAAATGCCTTACCTAAAATCATATTTTTATCGACAAATTTTAACACATCATGAAATTGGTCATATCCTGGCTCAGAATAGTCTAAAATAATGACTTTTCCAAACCCATCAATTACCTTATCAAACGCTTTGTTTTTGGCAAAAACTCCCAGCTCAAATGGATGAGTAATTCCCTTTACTTTGGAACTATTTTCTCCAGATGAATCCTCTGTGAATCTTTTCCAAAATCCTCCAAGAAAAGCTGTAAGAGTGTTAGGGATATTTCCATTACGGGGAAACAATCCCTTCCAATATGTGTTATTTTGAATTGTAAGATTTTGCGGATCAAATGACCAGTTGTTATCGTTGGCTTTTTCATCTTCGTCATTAATAAGATCAAGTGCCTTACCATTATTATCAAGTGAATCAAACATTTCTGAAAGGTTTTTTTGAAGACAATAGAAGGGTTGGGATAAACTACATGTATTCCCTAGAGATTCGGAAATTGGAATTGAATTAAATTGACTCCAATTATTGCTGATTCTTTCAGCTATAATTGAGGCAATTGTCATTACTGTAATTTGAGGATTAACACCAACAGCAGTAGGAAATACGCTTGCATCACAAACAAAAAGATTTTGAAATCCATGTACTTTACAATTAGAATCTACAACAGAAGTTTCTTTATCGAGGCCTATTTTATTTCCTGATTGTGGATGTGCAGAACCAAGATATAGATATTGTCGATTTTTTCTTATTTCATCAACAAGTTGTGGAATTTCATCTTCAGAATTGATAATGCTCATTGTAGTCATTGAGGTAATTATTCTCTTTGCTCCAAGCTCAAACCACATCTTGGCTAGTAATTTTATTCCCATTATCATTGACTCTAGTTCTTCATCACCTAATGTGTATTGAACACTTGCTCTTCCAGTTGGGGTAAGTGAAACTTTACCATTGTTTCTATCACGAACTACAATTCCTGCCATTGTAAGATTATTCAACCTTCTCATAATTTGCAAATGATCATTTAGCGCAACTGGGATTGCTGTTGAAAATTGCAAAATAGGTAAAAATATGCTCTCTATCAAGAATTCCCTTCCTGAAAATTCATAGCTGTCCCATGTTTCATTATCGGATCTGGTAACTCCAAAATCATGAACAGTATATGCCATCGGAACTCCCTCATTTCCCTTTATTTCTTTGTCAAATTCCGCCACTACAGTTGGAGAAGGATGAAAACATAGACCTGTACCAGATGTTTTCTGAGCAATTCCATTTTGAAGTAAAATTTTTGATGAGGCAATCGTCCCTGCACTAATAATTACTATTTTTGCATTTACTCTAATACGAAAGGAATCATTTCCTCCAGAATCTCGAAAAGTTCCCTCTACTCCCTGAATGATTCCGTTTTCATTTTTCTCCAAAGTATCGATGTAACAATTACAATAGATTGAAAGATCTGAATTGGGATCATTTAGCGCTTTATGGAGATAGGTATGCAACATATCTTGTTTAGTTTCATAGTGACAACCTAGATGACAATATCCGCACTGCATGCAATTAATGCAGTTTCTCTGATTCTTGTGATGATGCTTGAGACCAATTTTTTTGGCCCCATTTCTAAGCATTTGGTTATTTCGATTTAGTTCTTCATCTGTTGCTTCTGATACACTAAGTGTAGTATTTACTTTGTTTGTGTGGTTTTGGATTTCCTGATATGGGAAATTTGCTCCCATACTATTCCATTCATCAATTACTTTTTCTGGAGGATCAAAACACACAGCATCATTAATTATTGTTGAACCCCCAAGACATGTCCCTTGAGCAATTGCAAGTTTAAGACTGTCATCAAATTGGAATCCAGAATTTTTCCATAAAAGTGGAATCATGTCAACATCACGTTGATTCATATCTTTTCCTTCATAATACCCCCCTCTCTCCAATAGGACAACTTTGAGACCTTTTTCTGCCAATTCTTTTGAGAGAACTGAACCTGCCGCTCCTGATCCTATAATGCAGACATCTGCTGTTTTTACAATATCGTTTTCAATAATTTCATATCGTTCATTTCTTGGCGGAAGTTTTATTGTACCATAAATTATTCCCAATTTTCACTACTCTCCTCTCTTGGCCAAATTATTACTTGATTGTAACGTTGGCGTCGAGGCAATCTTGGAACTTGTGCCCCATCGTAACCAATAATGTTAAAGTCACGTTCCTCAGCTAGGGAAAGAGTAGTTCCATTAATTATTGACGTAAGAATATTGAACATGTTTCTCCTATCAAGGTAACCATCACGGAATTCTTCAAGTCTTTTTCTGACTTCTGGTGAAAGTTGTCCACTAGCTAAAGTATCTAGATTAATAGAGTTTTCCCAATCCATTGTCATTCCTACGCTTCCAAGTTGACCTCCAAACCGGTTGAAGTTATCCTGATAGATATCAATTGAGTTTGGATCTGGATCATTTTCTTGAAGTTTTATTAGATATTCTATTTCCTGCTTGGTACTCTTTATGCGAGTTTTTAACAATTCAAGACCTTGTTGGTCATGAATCACCAAGTATACATCTGGAGTTTCCTCAAAAAGTTCCCACCATTTTTTAAACTTTTGTGTATTAAACTCTATAGAAAATTTTCCTGATGCATCTGTAACGCTCTTTCCTAAAAAGTCAGAATCACTTGCTCCATCCTTGTCAAATGCAGAAACAATTAAACCACTTTGAGGATTTTTAGACTGATTTACTATTCTCCCAAAAAGAGAAAAATTATCTCCTGTCACGACTTTATTTGGTAAACGTGGTATTTATTTTTTGAAAATTATTTCAGTATCAGAAATCTTTTTTATTTAGTATGAGATACTAGATAAGGTAATAATCATTTCATGCGTTTATATCAATTTTACATTTCATCTAAATCAATTTATACAAAGAATTGCTTTTCGAATTTATGTTTACGGGAATAGTTAAAGGTATTGGAAAAGTGAAGAAAATTTCTGAAGCTACCAAAAATAGAAGTGCAATACAAATGATTGTAGATCTAGGAAAACATGGAAAAGGTTTGAAGATTGGTCAAAGTGTTGCCTTGAATGGAGTTTGTTTAACTGTAACAAAATTATCTAAAACTAAATGCACTTTTGAAATGATTGAAGAAACAACAAAGAAAACTGATTTGGGTAACCTCAAACCAGGAGATATGGTAAATATTGAAAGAAGTCTCAAGGCAGGTGATAGACTAGAAGGGCATTTTGTATTGGGGCATGTAGATGGAGTGGGAATAATAAAAAAAATCCAAAAGAAACCAAAAGAAGTTCAAATCTGGTTTGAAGTTCCAAAAAAATTATCAAAATTCATTGTAAAAAAAGGATCAATTGCAATGGATGGAATAAGCTTAACTGTTGTTGATATAAAAAATAATTTAGTTTCTGTTTGTCTTATTCCTCATACAATTGAAATTACCAACTTTCAAACAAAAAATATTGGTGATAAAATTAATATTGAAACCGATATTCTTGGGAAATATATTTTAAAATAAAATACCTTTATTACCAATATCGTGGTATTTACTAATTTTTTAGTAAACTTTATAATCTGACTCTTGCCCATTTTCACTCGTGTCACTTGAATCAGGTATTCAATCCTTGAAAAGAGGAGAATTTGTTCTCTTGTTTGACTCTGCAGGAAGGGAAAATGAGATCGACATGGTAACAGCTGCAGAATTTGTTACTCCCGAACATGTTGCCCGTATGCGTCAACATGCAGGAGGTCTTTTATGTATTGCAATTGATAATGATTTTGCAAATTCTTTAGGTTTACGCTATATGCACGATATTTTGGCAGAAACATCTACCGACAAAGAAATGATAATGGGCCTTGCTCCCTATGGAGATCGGCCGACTTTTTCAATTTCTATAAATCATTATCAAACTTATACCGGAATTACTGATAGAGATCGTTCCTTAACTATTAGAGAAATGGCCAATATTTTTGATGTCGATAACAAAAAGAAAAAATTTATTTCTTCTTTTAAAACTCCTGGCCATGTACCCATATTGCTTGCATCAAAAGGACTATTACAAAACAGACAAGGTCATACTGAAATGTCAGTTTACATGACCAAACTCGCAGATTTGACTCCAGTAACAGCAATATGTGAAATGATGGATGCTGAAACATATTCTGCCTTGTCAATAGAAAAAGCAGAAAAATATGCAAAACAAAACGCTATTCCATTAATTGATGGAAAAGAACTATTAGAATACGCAAAGGTGCATTAATTTTGAACATTGCTATAGTAGTTTCAGAATTTAATCAAGAAGTGACATCAAAAATGCTTTCTGTGGCCCAAGAAAAAGCAAAAATATTGAAATTAAAAATAACCTATATTTGTAAAGTTCCAGGTGCATACGATATGCCTATTATTGTTGATTCCTTATTACAAAAAAAAAATGTAGATGGGGTAGTTACCTTGGGTGCTATTATCAAAGGACAAACAAAACATGATGAGGTAATTGCTCATTCTGCAGCAAAGGCCTTAACCGAACTATCATTAAAATATCGAAAACCTGTTTCACTTGGAATTACAGGACCTGGTATGCAAGAAAGACATGCTTTTGCACGAATTAGATCTGTATCTGAAAGAGCAGTAGAAGCATTTGTAAAAGTAACAAATGAACTTGATAGGATTAAGGAATGATTCAACTTAGTATTTTAAAAATAAACGATTATGGTCCATGGACATTGACACAAGGAAGTGATAGAGAACATGAGCTTCAAATGCTTCAAGCATCTCTTTACAAGGAACTCCAGAGACAATTTTCAGAAAAGAATTGTCTCGTTTTCCTAAATAGGGCAGATGAATTTTTTGTAGTATCAAACGGGTTAAATCTGGAAGATCATATAGAAATTCAAAAAAATCTTAGAAAAAAATTTGATATACGACTTTCAATTTTCATAGGACACGCAAATTCTCCATTTGAAGCAAATCTAAAAGCATACGAAGGAAAGAAAAATGAAATCATTTTAAGTAAAGAACATGATATTTTTGGTTTTGAAAATGCTGTGTCAAAAAAAAATGTAATCATTATGCATTTTGATATAGATGATCTTTCTTCTAAAAGAAAAATACTCTCTCCAATTGAAATCTCTTCAGTTATTTTTAGCTTATATGCAAAAATGTTGAAATTCTTTATTAAAAGAAATTCTTTAACATTTTTCATGGGAGGAGATAATTTTATGGTCATTGCCAGTGTGGATGCAAAAAAAACTGCAAAGGACTTCATAGGATTAATCAAAAAAGAAGATGGAATTATTTTGAATTGTGGGATTGGCAGTGGAAAAACTTCTAGAGAGGCTGTAAATCTTGCCACCAAATCTCTTGATACTATTAGAGAAATTCGAGATTCAGGAAAAGAAAAACCTGAAGTTTATGAATTACAATGTTAATAAAAAATGTTAGTGCGCTAATTGGTAAAGAATTAGTATATGTATCCAACATTAATTTAAAAGTTCAGAATAATAGATTTAAAAAAATTCAACATAATATAGGTCCAAGCGCAAAAGAAGAATCAATAGATTGTGAAGGAATGTTATTAATTCCTGGATTTATGAATTGTCATACTCATATTGGAGATTCTATCGCAAAAGACATTACTTTGAATAGCTCTGTAAACAACCGCATTCATCCCGTTCTAGGAATAAAATCAAAAATCCTAAAAGAAACAGATCCTAAACAGCTTAAAAACTTCATGAAAAATTCTTGCAACACTATGTTAAAAAACGGAATCACTACATTTGTGGATTTTCGAGAAGGAGGATTAGATGGAATTTTGATGCTTAAAGAAGTGTTATCTAAAGTCCCAATACGGTCAATAATTCTTGGAAGATTAGAATTTTATCAAACAAATATAGAAATACAAAAAAATACATCATTCCCAAAAAACCGAATTGATGAATTGACAAATTTACTTACAAAATGTGATGGACTTGGAATTAGTGGAGCAAATGAAAATAGTCAATCAGTTCTAAATTTCTACTCTAGGACATCAAAATTGAGAGCAATCCATTCATCAGAAACAAGACAAAGTGTTTCTACGTCAAAAAAAATTACTGGAAAATCTGAGACAATACGGGCATTGAATCTTAAACCTCATTTTTTGGTTCATATGACTCATGCCTCAAAAGGAGATCTTTTCACTACAGCCAAAAAAACCAGGGGAATTGTAATTTGTCCACGAGCAAATGCTTCACTTGCAGAAGGAATTCCAGACATTGATTTAATGAAAAAAACTGGATGTACAATAGCATTAGGAACGGATAATATCATGATAAATTCTCCAGATATGTTTCGAGAAATGGATTATTTATGGAAAGTTTCAATGGCAATTCATAAAAAAAGAGTAAATCCAAAAGAAATTTTGAAAATGGCAACAGTAAACGGTGGAAAAATTTTGAAAAAAGAAGTTGGAGTAATTGAGACGGGAAAATATGCAGATGGAATATTCATTGATAAACATTCTATTGATTTAGAACCAATGCATAATGTTCATGCATCAATTGTGCATCGAGCTTCAGAATCTAGTATTAGAGCAGTTATGATTGGAGGTAAGATAGTTCATGGAAAAATTTAATCCAAAAATAATTTTAAGTGCAGCAATATCAATAGATGGAAAAATAGCAACTGGCTCAGGAGATTCTAAACTTTCTTCTAAAAAGGATCTCATAAGACTTCACCAATTACGTTCACAAGTAGACGCAATTTTAATTGGAAAAAATACAGTTAACAAAGATGATCCTTTACTTAACGTAAGATACTCCAGAGGAAGAAATCCTATCAGAATAATTCTGGATTCTCGGGGAACTATTTCAAATAAATCCAAAATACTGCAAACAAGCTATCAAATAAAAACCATCATTGTTGTTTCCAAAAAAATAACAAAAAGAAATTTGCAAAAATTAAAGAACTTTCCAATTGAAATACTGATAATAGGTAAAAACCAAATAAATGTTAAAACATTAATGAGTAGTCTTGGAAAAAGAAAAATTAAAACGGTGCTTCTAGAGGGTGGGGGGACTATAAACTGGGAATTTATAAAAAATAATTTAGTTGATGAATTTTTCATAACAATAACACCTTTTATTTTAGGTGGAAAAAATGCAATATCTTTGGTTCAAGGTAAAGGATTTGATAAAGTTACAAAATCACCAAAACTAAGGCTAAATAGAATCAAAAGGCTTGAAAATGACCTTGTTTTACATTATACAAAACTGTAAGTTATTATACTTAATTTGAAATAGTAGTACGAGAAATTGGCAGCAAAAAAGAAAACTACAACAAAAAAGAAAACCACTAGCAGCTCAAGTAAAAAAACAAAATCTACCACTAAAACAAAAAAACCAGCATTTGGTGGATATGCAATTAACTTTGTAGGTCGCAAAGAAACAGTTGAGCAAGTATTTGGTAAGAAACCGATTGCACCAAGTGAAATGACCAAAAAAATTTGGGCATTTGTGAAATCCAATAGTCTTTCAAACCGATAGAAACAAATGGTTAACGAAAAAATTTCGTTTCCTTCTTTCTAATATTTTCCTATAAATTTAATAAACTTTAGATAAAGGAATTTATCAAAAAATTACATGTCAACTGCATCTTTACGACGAGACCATGAATTAATTGAAAAAGTAATTAAAGCTATGAAAGCGACAATTCAACTCCTTGATAGTGGAAAACAAATTCCTGAATCTATACTTTATCCAGTAATTGACTTTTCTAAAAACTTTACAGATGTGTGTCATCATAGTAAAGAAGAAAATGCTTTGTTTCCTGCATTAGAGCAAGCTGGAATGCCAAGAAATATGGGACCAATTGCAATGATGTTAATAGATCATGAACGATCACGAGAAATTGGAAAACATATGGAAGAATCTGCAAAACAATACATTGATTCTGGAACCTCTGAAAATTTAATTAATGATATGAAACAATATACTGAACACATAACTGAGCATCTGTGGAAAGAAAATAATAGATTGTTTATGATGGCCGAGGCTAGGTTACAATATGTTTCAGAGAAAGTCGATAGAGAATTAACCAATATAGAAGAAATTAAACTCAAAGAAACCGGAAAAACTCGAGAAAATTATGAAGAACTTGTTGAAAATCTCACCAAAGATGTTTCTAAACAAGAAAACTAAGATAAATTGATCTATTCTACATAATGATGATGAGTAAGATTTTCATAAAATCTAACTGATTTAATATTTACAAATTCTAGCATACCGTATCTTGATAATTCTCTTCCAAATCCACTATGTTTTATCCCTCCAAAAGGAACTCGTGGATCTGAAAGAACCACGTTATTTACACTAACTATGCCTGATTCTATTCTTCTTGACATTTTATCGGCTTTTTCTAAATCTTTGGTCCAAATGCTGGCTCCTAATCCGAATTCAATATCATTTGCTAATCTAACTGCTTCACTTTCATTGTCTACTACTGTTATTGGAGCTACCGGACCAAAAGTTTCTTCTTTTGCAATTCGCATATTTGGTTTAACATTTGTAAGAATAGTAGGCTGATAAAAGCAACCCTTACCTTCAATTTCAGCTCCTCCTAAAAGAATTTCAGCTCCTTTTTCCTTAGCATCTTCGACAATCCCTGAAATCGTATCTAATCCTTCTTTACTCGAAAGTGGACCTACATCAGTTTCTATGGACATAGGATCTCCAACTTTCAGCTTAGATGCTTTCTTAATAAACAGCTCAATGAAATCTTTAGCAATATTTTTTCCTACAAAAAACCTTTTTGAGGCCACACAGCTTTGTCCACAATTGATAAACCTTCCTTTAACTGCTCCTTCAGCAGCTTTTTCAATTATTGCATCATCTAAAACGATGAATGGATCACTTCCTCCAAGTTCTAGAACACATTTTTTCAAATTTATTGCTGCACGTTCACCGACTTTTGCTCCTGCATTTGTACTTCCAGTAAATGTAACAGCATTAACTTCTGAATCGATTAGATGGTTAGCTGAATCAACACTTCCTACTACTGTTTGAAAAATCCCATCTGGAACACCTGATTCTGTAAATGCTTTTTCAATTTCAATTCCAGATTGAAGAGTTAATCTGGATGGTTTCATAACTATTACATTTCCTGCCATTAAACATGGTGCAGCAAATCTTAGTGCTTGCCAATACGGAAAGTTCCATGGCATAATAGAACCAATTACTCCAAGTGGTTCAAATGTTAAGAAACTTTTTCGAGCATCTGTGTTTAGGACTTCATCAGAAAGAAAACTATCACCATGATCCGCATAAAACTCTAACGCCCACGCACATTTTTCAACTTCACCAATTGATTCCTTGAGAGCCTTTCCCATCTCAGATGTTGCAATTTTGCCTAACTCTGTTTTATTTTTTTTTAAATATTCAACTAAATTGTAAATGTAACTTCTTCGTTTTTCATAGTTTTTTTTCCACTCTGGATATGCTCTCTTTGCTTTACCTACTAATTGAAAAACCTGATCTTTATCCATTGGGGTAAATTTTGAAATTTCTTCACCTGTTGCTGGATTTACCGTAGTAATTTGATTCAAGGATCTTTTCCAATAATTACTCATATTTAATTCAGTAAGCTAGAATTCAAGTTTTTTCGAACTATTAGAAAGCATCTTTTCTTCTCGATATAGTAAAAAATGAATATTTTTTGTATGATCATTATTAAAAATTCATAACTTGGAAAACTTTTTCAAGAAATTATTATTATTTGTAATTACTTCATATCATATTTTCACTAAAATTTATTAAAAAATTATTTTCTACAAGGGACTAGTGAAATTAGTTAATTTGAAAAATTCACCTAGAATATTTGTTGCATATCTTTTTTTATCTCATCAACTTTCTTGGCATATGCTTTTTTTGATTTATCGTTTTTCTTTAAATTCAATACATTTTGGCAAGAGGGACACTTGAACATCCCTTCTAAAGCCTCTTCAAATGTTACTCTTGGACAATCTTCATTCCCACAATGATAAAAATCTGAATGGTTTTCAAAATCTAATCTCTGCTGCAGCCTTTCAGTGATTTTCTTTTTTTGATTTTCAATGAAATGCTCTACCTCCTCTCTTCTTGTTCTCCATCTATAAACAAACCAACCCTTTCGTTCATCTTTTACTCGAATTCCCGTTATCAGTGATTTTCCAAATAAATCATACAATACTTTTCTGACCATGTTAATCCTTAGGCCTGTAGAACTAGCTATTTCTTCATCTGTTGCATCTTCTGCTTTTAAAAGTGATCTGGCAACCTTTAGGTATTCATCACCGCCAATCATCGAAGCAATTCTGACAAAGGGATCTTCGTATTTGTCTACCAACTTTAATGACTAATTGTATTCTATTATTAATCCCTTGTCTCTTTCATTACTACAGTTTTACCCATTTTTGTAGGTATGATCTTTCTTTTTGCCTCTGGGAATACTTTGTTGAACTGACTCCCCTTTTGAATTCGATCCAAAAGTATTGCTAAAGCACTGATTTCAGAATGAGGTTGACTTCCAATTCCTACGTTATAATCTGCAGACTCGTAAATTTCTCTGGGTACTTTTTCTGCACCCACTACTATTACCATATTCTCTTCTTTTCTAAGGTCAGATTGAATATCATTAATTTTTTCACCGTACATAGAAAGATGCACAATTTTAAAGCCATTTTCTTTTTTCTTTTTTATTAAAGGTTTCCAACTATCAATAAATTCTACTGAAAAATCACCTCCCCAAGTATTGTTTATCTTATCTAGGGTATCTTTGATGTCTGGATTTACCTCTGTCATAAAAATTGTTTTAGCACCAAATGCCCTTGCAACCAAAGTGACATGAGTTGTTACTCTATCATCTCTTACTACTCTTTGGCCAATTCTAACCACTTCAATTACCATAAGGATGATTCCACTCCTTTACCAAATTTTTATCATTTTTTGTTAAACTTTGACTTTCAATTATATCTTTGATTAGAATTTTTAATTCATCCATATTTTTTTCTGCTAAAGCAGATACTGCAATACATTTTTTATTCTCCGCTAAATTTAAAATTTTTACTTTTTCTCGAATTTCATAATTAGAAACTAAATCTGATTTATTCAGTACAAAAATTATTTTATCTTGTTCCACTCCAACATCGCTTAATGTACGTAGACAACTTGCAACTTTCTTTTTTAATTCAGATGCAGAATCACTAATGTCAATTACAAGTAGAATAACATCTGTGTAAATTAATTCCTCTAATGTGGACTTGAATGCTTCTATCATATATGCAGGTAATTTGCTAATAAAACCAACAGTATCTGCAATTAAAAATTGATCCTGATTTATTACTATCCTTCTGGTAGTGGTAGATAATGTCGTAAACAACTCTTTACTTTGTTCCTTTGACTCTCCGGTTAATTTGTTAAATAAAGTTGTTTTTCCGGCAGACGTATATCCTGCCAATGACATGGTCTTGAAGCCTTGTCTTTTTCTACTTTGTCGATGCAACTCTCTTTGCTTACCAGCTTTTTCTAATTTTGATCTTACAGTTTTCATTCTGTTTTTTATATCGTTATAGTAAACATCAACCTCGAATTGTCCAATTCCCATAAATCCTGGCTGTTCTCCTATTCTGGACAATCGTACCTTTTCTCTTGCTCTTACCATTTCATATCGTAGTTGAGCCAGTTTTACTTGTAATTTTGATTCTGAACTTGATGCTCTAGATTCAAATATTTCAAGAATTAGTGCCTCTCTATCTAAAATTTCTTTATGAAGTGCAGTTGCTAGATTATAATTCTGACTTGGTTTTAAAATTTCATCAAAAACAATCACATCTGGTCTAAGCTTTTCAGTTATCCCTTCTAATTTTTCTAACACTCCACCACTAATTCCATACTTTGGCTTCTTTAGGAAATTTTGGGTAATAGTGTGGACTATATGATATCTTGCTGCATCACATAATCCCACTGCCTCTGTTATTACATCTTCCTTGTCGTATGTGATTAAAATGGCAGAATTCATTTTTCTAATTATTTCATTTTACCGTAAATTAAAACCTGACTATCTTTGCCTACCAAAAATTATGCCTTTTTCTTTAACGCCTTTTCAATATTCATATTTAGAACAATTTCTGCAATATCACTTGCATACTCTGAAATCCTCCTAATGCTCTCACTTATCCTTCTTATTCTGTAAATTTCTTCATCATCCTTTAGAGATCTGGAAGCATCTCGAATTTTTTTCTCATATTTTGTGATATCAAAGGTTTTCTCAATTATCTTTTCGGCATGATTATAGTCTTCCTTGAATAAGGCCAAACAAGAATCGTCTAGGACGCCTAAACAAAATTCATTCATCTCTTGAATTTTGTCTAAAATTTCCTTTTTCACAGACTTTTTGAATTCTAAGAGATCCTTTGCAATAAATGCTGCATGATCTCCTGTTCTTTCAATATTTTTTACAACCAGCCGATATCCAAGGCAATTTCTAGCATTTCTGAATCCCATTTCTTTTAGCATATGTTCATTCTGAATTGCAATTTTTAATTGGCGAATAATATAAAATCCAAATCTATCTACCTCATCATCGGTATTGATAACTTCTTGCGCAAGCTCCAAATTATTTTCTTTTACTGCAAGTATGGCATCATTTGACATTGATTTTGTAAGGTGAAGCATTCTTTTGAATGCCCCATCAACAGAAAGCTCTAAAAGATTAACTAAAACTTGAGCAGTAATCCCTCCTGTAGAATCTGAAATAATTTCAGAACCCATTAACATTTTTTTAACGGCCTCTTTTACTGCGGTTCTTTGACTAGGATTTAGTCTTCCAGATTTGGGTTTAACGTTTATTGTTTTGTATCCTAAAAAATAAAGAGAAATTAATTTTCTAACAATACTTGCGGCTTTCTCCTCTGATTCTATTTCTAGTACTGCATCTTCTTTCTTCTGTGATCGTGTTTCAAATTTTGGAGGATACAGCTCTAAAGTGGATACTCCTTTTCTTACCATCCTTATCTGATCACCTTGCTTTAGACCTAATTCCATAATCCATTGTTTAGGTAACGAGACTATATAGGAAGATTTTCCAGTAAACTGAATTTTCCTTGTTTCCTCTCTTTCTTCCATAATCTAAATAAAAAAATCCTCTCTATATAGTTTAATTAATTAGATAAATGAAAACATTGAACTAATATTTAGAGTAAATTTGCCTGTTTCATATGGATCACATCCTCAAACTTAGGCAAACAATTGATTCACTGTTTGGGAATGGCGTATCGCGATATTTGCCAAAGGGTATAGAAATTATTTTTTCAAAAAAAACTGGTCGAATAAGGACAGTAAATTATCAAGAAAAATTATTATGTACATTAAGAATTGATGGGGGTTTGGCGATAACTCCTTACTTTGCGCAATTGTTACTAAAAAGTAAAAAATTTAAAGAAAATTGTCTTGAGGTAAATAAAGATGCAGCACCTTTCATTGAACAGGGCCGTTCTGTTTTTTGCAAACACGTGGTATGGTGTGGAAAAAATATCCAAATTGCTTCAGACACACCTATCATGTTTCAAAATAATATAATCGCAGTGGGTAGAGCGGTTCTTTCTTCTGAAATGATTATTGATTTTAAAAGAGGGGTGGCAGTAAAAGTCAGAGATAGTTTAAAAAGTCGTAAAGGAGCAATATCATTATGATGCGAGGAGGAAATCGTGAAATGCGAAGAATGATGGACAAAATGGGTCTGGATATGAAAGAAATTCCTAATGTTCAAGAGGTAATCATAAAGACAGATAAAAAAGAAATTATTATTTCAAAACCCTCAGTTACTGAAATGAAAGCCCAGGATAATTCAATTTTTACCGTTACAGCAGATAACTATGAAGAAATGGAGCTTGAGGTTCCAGTTTTCTCCGATGATGATATTCAGCTAGTAAGTCAGCAAGCTGGTGTTGATGAGGAAAAAGCTAAAAATGCTCTGGAAGAAGCAAAAGGCGATCTTGCACGAGCAATTCTATTACTAACAAGTGGTTGATCTCATTTACGAATTTCGTATCTAAAAAATAGAAAAATGAATGATTTAAGTAATGGATTAGGGGAATTGAAGGTAAAATGAGCAGTATGGAAGAATCAAAGGTCACTGGAATAATTCAATCCTTAACTGGGCTAGAGGATGATTTAGATTCTCTAAACAGCAAGGTTGCAGAAATGAAAAAACAACTTTCTATCAAAGCACAAACCGAGATTGATACACTCCTAGAAAAAACAAGAGAAATGGCAACAAAAGAAGCTGAAGTAATAATCAATACTTCTAAAGAAAAAGCCAAGACAGAGTCAACAAAGATATCTCAAGAGGGAGAGGCAAAACTTTCTGAAACTACCTCGCAAATTGATACAAACTTTGATGAGGCTGTAAGACATGTCGTGTCAACTGTTTTGAAGGCATAAATCTAAATCTGAGAATTATTTTCTTGAATTATCGATCCTTTACTTAATTCTCGTATTGGAATTGCTACCACATATGGTAAACCATATTATAGATTTTCAAATTTACTTAAAGTTCTAAATTTACCTTTTGATTCTATTTTACCAGATGAAATTTCAAATTATAAAGGAAATCTAATCCTTACAACCCTAAAAGAATCTCCACCTAAATGCGAAATACCAATTTTAAATGAGGATGTATTTGAGCAACATTTTACCGTAATTAGAGGATTAATGATTCAAAAATTAAATTTTGATTATGAAGAAAAGGATCTTGTTATGGGAATCGATCCTGGACAACAAATAGGATTATCTGTTTTTTACTTTGGAAAGGAGATAGAAAGCTCTTTTTATTCATCAATTGAAAATTTGGTCTTACATATTATTAGAATTTTAGGAAACTTAAGGGCAAAACGAAAGATTATCAAAATTGGAAATGGAAATATGGATATAGCTAAAAAAATTATAAAACTACTTAATCTAAAATATTGCTCATCCTTTGAACTGGAATATGTAGACGAACGAAAAACCAGTCTAAAAAGAAAAAATTTCAATCAACGAGGAAAACGAGACATGCTTTCTGCTAAATTTATTTCTCAAAGAGAAGGTTATCGTTATTCCGTCCTGCCACTTTCATTGACAGGGTAATCTATTCTAATTAAAATTTGGAATTATAAATTTCCTCAAAAAATAAATTCATACAATCCAATATTTTTTAAATTAAAGCCTAGTATTAGAAAATTTTTATCCTCATTCCATATTTTTATCTGAAAATATAGAATTTAATGATTTTAAACTTTGAAATTTATCCAAATATTATAGGAACATCATATTTTATTCAAATTTTTTAGTATAAAATGAAAATTTCACTCAAAGGTCTATATTGACTGCTCTTAGAATTTCAAAGAATTGAAATTATGTAAAGCTATACATATTTATTGAAGTTTTTTTGGTTTTTTTATAACTAATTACAATGATCGATATAAAAAAAATAAATTTTATAC